>CALKKU010000072.1 GCA_937995285.1 uncultured Bacteroidales bacterium
TTTCCCGAATATCGCGGCCGACTCCTCGCCGAGCGACTGATTGCAGCCGCCTGCGAGGCGCACAAAAATGCAGGCAAGCCCGTAGGGTTGCTGTGCGAACACGGCAACGACCGCGCTCACCGACTATACACCCGACTCGGGTTCAAGCACGTGGGCGAGCGTCCGTTTGCCGGAGTGACGATGCATCACATGCAGCGCGACGCAGCACTCTGAAACACCGGAGCCATGCGCTCCAACGCCTCGGCAAGTACCGACCGAGGGCAAGCCAAGTTGACACGAACAAAATTTTCGCCGCCCGGGCCGTACATGGCGCCCTCGTTGAGCACCACGCCCGACTGCTCGGCCACGCGGCGCTGCATCTCTGTGCCGTCGCAGCCTGCCGCCGAGCAGTTGACCCACGCAAGATAAGTGCCCTGAAGCGGTGTCACGGGAAATTGCGGCAGATTTTCCTCAAAGAATTTCTTGAACAGCAGGTAGTTGTCGTGGAGATAAGCCACCAATTCGTCGAGCCACGGCCCGCCCTCGCGATAAGCGGCGATTGTAGCCACAACTCCGAAGGGATTCACGTCGCACACCTCATTGATGTTGATAGCCTTGTCGACGCGTGCACGCACATCATCGTCGGCGATGACAATGTTGGCTATCTGTAAGCCTGCTATGTTGAACGCCTTGCTGGGCGACACACACGATGCACTGCGGCGTTCGTACTCGCCGCCGAGCGTGGCATACGGCGTGTAGTCGTGTCCCTCGAAAGTGAGTTCGCAATGTATCTCGTCGGAAATCACAAACACGCCGTGGCGCAGAGCGATGTCGCCGATGCGCTGCAGCTCCTCGCGCGTCCATACGCGTCCTGCCGGGTTGTGAGGGTTGCACAGTATCATACAAGTGGCACGCGGATCGGCGGTCTTCCGTTCCAAGTCGTCGAAGTCAATGGTGTAGCCCTCGGGGCTATATATCAGGCGATTGTCGCTCAGCAGGCACTCATTGTTGCGAATCGACGAAAAGAAGCAGTTGTAGGCAGGGGTGGACACGATAACCTTGTCGCCGGGGCGTGTCATAGCCTTGATGATGGCCGACAGCGCCGGCACCACACCCGAGGTGTAGATAACGTGCTCGGGATTCAGCTTCCAGCTGTGGCGGAGGCCGAACCATTTGGCCGTGGCGGCATAGTATTCATCGGGCACACGAGTGTAGCCGAACACGCCGTGCTCCACACGGCGGCGCAGAGCCTCGATGACACACGGCGCCGTGCGGAAGTCCATATCGGCCACCCACATGGGCAACTGCCCCGGAGCCACGCTGCCCCACTTATATGAATTGCTGCCGCGCCGATCGACCACGACATCAAATTGCGATTTACCTTCGTTCATAGTTCAAAATTTTCATACAAAAGTAGCAATTAAAAGTCAAATTACCGAAAAAAAAGCGGGCGACCGATTGGCCGCCCGCTGATATTTGGGTTCGGATTAGTCGATTTGGACTACGAGGTAGTTGGAGAGGCTCCAGAACTTGTTGGCGTCCTTGATTTGGATTACCTTCTGGCCGCCTTCTTCAACGATGGTGTACGATTCGGCGGGCTGGTTGGAGAGCACCTTTGCCTTCTTGGAGTGGAGGGCGATGTGGTGGAGATTGCGCTTGTCGGCGGTGGTGAAGAACGACTGGTCGAAGTCGCCCTTGAGCAGGCGTGCTTTGCGCAGGAACGGTGTTTCGAGGATGCGATGCGCGCGGAGTTCGTCCTTGCTTGCCACTACGTAGTAGCAGGTGTTGAGTTCGTTGGCCAGATCGGTGCTTTCCTGCTGGGCGATGTTGCGTTCGTCGGTCACCTGATTGATGGTGGTGTTGAGGGTGTCGACCTTGGCATTGAGGTTGGTGATCTGTCCGTGGGCTTCATCAAGCGATGCACGGAGGTTTTCGATTTCGGCAGCCTGAGAGTCGATCTGGCTGCGCAGATTGGCGATTGTTTCCTGCAGACGGGTGTTGTTGAGGTTGGAGTTGGCGAGCTTGCGTTCGAGCTGGGCAAGTTGTTCGCGACGCTGCTGCAATGTCTGCTGGATTGCCGCGATGTCCGATTCGAGGCGTGCGCGCTGCGATGCTCCTTCGCCCTGGTTGGAAACGGTGAGGATGTTTTCGAGTTGCTTTATCTGATCCATGTCGGTCGAGATCTCGTTGACAAGGCTGAGCAACTGGTCGCGGTCGGCGACGGCGGCTTCGAGTTCTTGGCGAGTGGCCTCCTGGAGCGCTTGGGCTTCCTGTTCTTCGGTCTCATTGACCTTCTTGGCACACGATGATACCATCATCGCTGCGACGGCCATAAGCATAATGACTTTCTTCATAGTGAATGAGAATTGAGTTAATAAAGCTTTGTTGAGAAAAACGTGTGTGATATGCGGTTATTGTATGTGTGGTAGTTAATTATCGTTATCGGGGCGATACTTGTTGCGGTGGACGCGCGGAGCGTCGTCGGCTTTGCCGCTTACGACGATGACAATCTCGCCGCGCGGAGGGTTGGCGGTGAAGAATGTCGAGAGTTCGCCGAGAGTGCCGCGTACGGTGGTTTCGTGGACTTTGGATATTTCGCGACTGACCGATGCGGGGCGGTCGGCACCACATGCTTCGGCGAGTTGTTCGAGGGTCTTGACGAGGCGCAGGGGCGATTCATAAATAATAAATGTGCGTGCGTCGTCGGCAAGGGCCTGTATGCGCGAGGCGCGGCCTTTCTTTGGCGGCAGGAAACCTTCGAAGACGAAGCGGTCGCACGGCAGACCGGAACTGACCAATGCCGGTACGAAGGCCGTAGGACCGGGCAGGGTGATGACTTCCACACCGAGGCGGCGGCATTCGCGCGAAATCATGAAGCCCGGGTCGGAGATGCCGGGTGTGCCGGCGTCGGACACGAGTGCCACGATGCGTCCGGCGGCGATGTCGCGGGCGAGGGCTTCGCTCGTTTCGTGCTCGTTGAACTTGTGGTGGCTCTGCATGGGCGTGGTGATGCCGCAACGCTGCATGAGCACGGCGCTGGTGCGGGTGTCTTCGGCGAGGATGAGGTCGGCCTGTTGCAGCACTTCGATGGCGCGAGGTGTCATATCGCCGAGATTTCCGACGGGGGTGGGCACTATGTAGAGGCGTCCGGCCATGGTTATTTCTGATTGAAGTAATTTGTGACGAGGGCTATGAAGTCCTTGACGGTGTCGTTGTCGGGGTCGAGCGCCATATCTTCGTAGAGGTATTCCTCGGCCTCGGCGAGCGAGTGCATGGTCGATATGAGGTCGAGGGTGTCGTTGAATTCCTCGTTGCTGCCGTTGAAGAGTTCGCGCTTAAAGAGGAACTTGTCGTTGATGGTGAGATTCTTGCGAATGTCGCGGAATACCGGGGCGGCGGGGGCAGCGGGAGCGGCCTCGGGGGCTTCGACGGCTTCTATGG
>CALKKU010000073.1 GCA_937995285.1 uncultured Bacteroidales bacterium
CAGGCATACGGATTGTGACCGCAACGGCAAAAGAGATTTCCGAAGTCGAAAAAGCCTCAAAAGATCACGAACGCACCGAAGACGAGCGCAAGACTATCGACGATTGTCGCTCCGCTGTAGATGAAGCTCGCAAGCGTGAAGACAAACTCGCAGCCGACTATGCCGCCGGCGTACCTGCCGTGCGTCAGCTAATCGACCTCGCCCTGCTTGGCAACGGGTTGCTCAAAGGACGCGACCTCAGCGACTTTATTGCCCGCTCGGTCGACATCATCAAGTTGTAAACACATTGTTAGCACATAAGATTATGAGCGACACTCTTCACAACCGAAGGGTGTCGCTCTTTGTTTTTACAATATCTTAACATCCTCGCTACACGGCAAGAATAAACCTTTTGTAACTTTGCGTATCAAAATGAAAATTAACGATATACACACTTATGAAAAACAGACTGATTAAACGACTTGCCTATGTTGCGGCATGCGTGCTGACTGCCGGCGTAAGTATGTCGGCTGCACGACCTGCACAAGCATCAGACTACGCCGCTACCGTGATGCAGACTGTCAAAGACAAGATTGCAATCGACCCGGACAGCGCATACGTAATGCCTCGATATATAGACAACTGTATTGCCGCCACCTCGGACAGCACGGCAAAAGCTATATTAATGCTATACAAGGCTGCCACATTTGCAGACATATACAGCCGCGATGCGTACCGATACGATCAAGTGGATGCGCCACTGTCGCCCCTACCCGACAAAATCAACGAATGGAGCGGTCGACAATTTACCGCCGAAGTAACAGAGCAGATACGACAAGCACTTGCTGCAGCCGAACCGAGCGGAATGATGCCACTGCGCGATTTCAAAAGCATCATAACAGTCAACAGCGATAACGCCACGTTCTACCCATTCTTGCGCGACTTCGTCTATACATCGGCTATCGGCACACTACGGAAAGTAAATGCCTCGGAATATGCATCAGCGCTTCGAGAACAGGCGCAGCAAGCCGCGCGTCCCGGTTCTGCCGAATGGGCTATGTGGGTATGCTCCGACAATAATGCCGACAGCATTATGGCTGCCTACGTGAAATTTCCGACAGGACTGACAGGGGGTTACCTCTTATATAACTGGGTGGATGCCGACAGATATTCCGCATTCAGCGACAGCAATCGCAACCGACACGCAGTAGAACTGATACGAGAATATCTCAAGAACAATTCGAGCAATGCCTATACACCCTCTCTTAAAACGCTGCTCGGCAGCCTGACCACTGCCGAAATAGGGGTCAATACCCATGACCTAACAACAAAAGGCGAGCGGTTGCCGTTCATCATCGGCGGTCAATATGCACGTGAAGTAAAGATTGATATTTTCAAACAATCCGATAAATCAAAGACAAAAGTCGCCACACTGTCAAAGCGTTGGGGTGACGACACATACTCAATATGCGACACACTCTACTACGAGGTGCCGGAGTATGGTCGCTATACATACAAGGTATATCTTGACGGCAAATCACAGCGCAACTACGAGCAAACGATTACTTCTACGCCGGTAATACCAATACAATTGCGCGGCGACGGTGCTAATACATTTATCATCACTGACTACAACACAGGCTCGCCGACTGGCAATGTCAAAGTGTCGCTCATCCGCGAAGACAAGACCGTTATATCAGGAACGACGGATGCCGACGGCATTGTAAAATTCTCCAACAAGGATTTAAGCACACGCCACAATTATACACTTCAAGTCGAAACGCCGGAAGCGACTACAGACTTCGACGCCCGCATCTTCGGCCAATACACTCCGGCAAAAGAGTCGACATCGTTCATAGAATACGTATTCTCGCGACCGCTTTATCATCCGGGAGAAACTATAGAATTTGCTATGCGAGCAACTCGGCTTGACAGCGACGACCGGGACTCTGCTATTGCCGATAAGTCGTTGGACATATGTCTGTATGATGCCAATCGACAGCCGGTAGATACGATTAATGTAATGACAGACAACTTAGGGCGTGCCCATGGCGCATTCACAATACCTACAGACCGACTTACAGGCCGCTATCAACTCACAAGCATCAACTCGGATATGCGTGAACTCAGCGGTTACTTTACAGTCTCGGCATTCAAGATGCCTGTCATCGAAATTCAAGACTTGAAAGCCGAACCGCAAGCCGACGGAACTTGCCTTGTAAGCGGCGATGTGCTGACACTCACAGGTATGGCTGCAAGCAATGCCGAAGTTAAGATTGAGCTCAATTCCGTCCGCCATTGGTGGTGGCGAGCGACTGATGAAACGGCATCGTACTCATACACAAGTGCTGCCGATGAGAACGGCAGATTCAGCGTCATCATCCCGCGTGAAGATATAAAGATCGGCAGTTACTACAACATATCCGTGACCGCTACGACATCCGCCGCCGAAACCGCTACCGCATCGGCATCGCTCGATATGTCGCTGCCGTTCACAATTGATACATCGAAGATGCAAGCGACCTACAACACCGACAATGGACCGATGCTTCCGGTCTACATAGTAAACTCAAAGGGCGAACGTGTGTCCGAGGACATACAGTGGCAACTGCTCAATGGAAAGATCGCAGTCGACAATAGCGTATGCCGTGTGACAGATGCCGGTGCAGACATTGACTTGTCAAAGTATCCGGCCGACACATACACTCTCAAATTCACGCCCAAGGACACGACAGTATGCGTCGGCGCTGAAATAAATGTAACAACATACTCGATCGATCGCAATGCCGTTCCTGCCGGCGATCACTTGTTCGTCGCTCCGTTTAAAACGGAAATCTTGCGAGGAGAAGCCCTACATATCTGTATAGGTGTACAAGAAGCCACGGTGCTGTACATCATTACTTCCACCGAGCAGAGTAAGAACACGATAACATTGAAACAACTCACGGCCGGATTCAACGACATTGAAATCGGGACAATCGATGCTCCGGCGATGTGCATACAGCTGATGCGAGTAAAGGACGGTCGCGCCTACGCCGAGCAATTCAACGTTACGACAATCCAACCTGAAATAAACATCAGCATAGAAAGTTGGCGCGACAAACTCATCCCTGGTGATACCGAACATTGGAAACTCACGCTCGCAAGTACAAACGGAAAGAATGTCAGCGGAGCGCTCGTGGCATCAATTTACAACCACGCTCTCGATTTGCTGAATCCAGGCGCGACAAACAAGTTGAATTCTTACAGCCGCTACTTGCCGACGCCGTATATCAATTTCTCCTCGTACGATATATCATACCTTTACTCGCGGTTGACAGGGAATTACCCTGACATAAAATACATGTCGCTATCATGCCCCGAATTCATCTATCAACCCGAGGCATACTATCACCATAGGTTGTTCCTCTGCGGAATGGCTCGCAGTGCCGCGAACAGCAATATGCTGACATCCGATGCCGTACTCGAAGAAAGTGCAGTGGAAGCCCAAGCACCCATGTACAAAGATTTCGGAGCGACAGATACGGACTCCTCTGAACCGAACGACGTCACCGACGACTATATGCGCAAAGGCGAAGTATTACAAGCGCTGTGGCAACCTATGTTGACATTCGATGCTGACGGCAATGCAGAGATTTCATTCACAGCGCCCAACGCACTTGGCGCATGGACATTTGCCGCATGGGCATGGGACGCCGACGGGAGCGACGCGTTTATCAGCCGCAACGTTACAGTTGCCAAACCGATTATGGTTCAGCCAAACCTGCCACGCTTCCTACGCGAAGGTGACAAAGCTCGGATTGTTGCCACAATTTACAATAATACCGACAACGAATCATCCGTCAATTCCGTAATTGAGATATTCGATGTTCGCAACGGTAATATCCTCAACAAGACGACAAAGCAATGCTCAATCGTCGCAAGCGGTTCTACAACCGTTGACATATACGTAGATGCGCCTGTCGGAGCAGACTGTATCGGTTACCGTGTCAAATCAACCGACGGAAGATTTACCGACGGTGAACAAGATGTGATTCCCGTACTTGCATCGGGTACAACCGTAATCGATGCCACGACATTCTATCTCAACGACAAGAATCCCGTGTTCGAGACCGACGTACCGACAAAAAGCGATGCCTACAATGTGCTGCAATACTGTCAGAATCCGATGTGGGATGTAATCAAGGCCTTGCCGGCTCTGTACACCACAAAGCCGCAAACAGTGTTTGAAGCGGCAAATGCCGTCTACTCCGGCTATATAGCAAAGGGTCTTAACAAACAATACCCCGAACTTGCCGAGGCTATCAATGTTTGGACTCAGACAGCTGATTCGGCACTGATTTCAAAACTCTATAAGAACGAGGAACTGAAACTTGCCACGCTCAACACCACTCCTTGGGCAAGAGTAGCGGCCAATTCCACCGAACGAATGCAACAGTTGTATCTCACATTCGACAATGTCACAGTGAGCAATGTCATTTCACAAGGCATAAAGGCTCTCGAACGCCTGCAACGTGCCGACGGCGGTTTCGCTTGGGGAGCATGGTGCAATGAATCGTCAACATGGACAACCCTTAGTGTGCTTGCCACAATCGGCCGACTGAATTCATGGCAGTATCTTACGCCCGACCATCAACTCGACAAGGTCATTGACAGAGCTTTCGCATACGTAGACAAGAATACGGACACGCACAATATGTATTATGTATATGTGTACTCCTTATATCCTGACCGCAAACCGTCAACACTATCGGGCCAACAAGCCATCAGCCGTCTGACACAAGAACTGACAAAGAATTGGAAGGAGATGTCAACCGCCGAAAAGGCTCGCGCCGCTATAGTCCTCCATGCCAACGGCAACAAAGCTACAGCCGGACAGATTATCGAATCGCTTCGCCGATTCGAGGTAAAGAGTCCGTTGGCAGGTATCTCGTTTCCATCAGTCAATAATATCGATTCATACAGTACCATAATCGAAGCGTTTGCCAAGGTGTCACCCGACAATACAGAACTTGATGCAATGCGACAGTGGCTCGTACTGCGCAGTCAGGTGACAGACGATATGAGCATCCGACATCCGGAGTCGCTCATAACTGCCATTTTGGCAACAGGTAACAAATGGACGATGCTCGACACATCCAAGCCCTCAATCGCTATTAATAACAAGCCGCTCACCATCAATAAAGTGGAACGATACACCGGTTCATTAAGTCGAGAATTGAACGCTTCATCTGCAAAATCGCATCTAACAATCAGTCGCCCACAGGGTACGGGCGTGTCATACGGTTCATTGGTGAGCGTACATACCGTGCCCGTCGATAGCGTTGAAGCTCGTGGCAGCAATGAAATATCTCTGCGTAAACGCATCCTCGTAAACCGCAACGGGGAATGGATTGAGACAACGACACCTAATCTTGGAGAGAAAGCCCGTGTTCAACTTTTGATTACCACCACACGCGACCTTGAATATCTGACAATCAACGACGAACGCCCGGCTTCATTCGAACCCGTCGATCAACTTCCGGGCTACGTATGGGCAGCCGGAGCATCTTTCTATCGAGAAAATTCCGACAGCCGCACGCGCCTGTTCATTGACTATCTGCCACGAGGCACATACTATCTCACTTACGATATGACCGTAGCCATGTCAGGTGATTTTGCATCGGGGCCTGCCACAATTCAAAGCCAATATGCACCCGAGATAACCGCTCGCTCGGAATCGTTCCGCCTGATCGTGGAATAAACCTATGCTGACAAATTGACACGAAACCGCATTTGGCACAGTATATGCACCTATCAAGGCAGAACAAATAAAAGTAACAACTTAAAAATACATAATCATGAAACTTAAACCACTTGCCGATAGGGTTATCATCCGACCCACCGCAGCCGAGGAAGTAACAGCCTCAGGCATCATCATCCCTGATTCAGCCAAGGAGAAACCGCTTCGCGGCACAATCCTCGCAGTAGGCAACGGCACCAAAGATGAAGAAATGATTCTTAAAGAAGGTGACGAAGTGCTCTATGGCAAATACGCCGGCACCGAGCTTGACCTCGAAGGTGAGAAGGTTCTCATTATGCGCCAGAACGAAGTTCTCGCAGTAGTTGAAAAATAACCAATGTTCAACAATCCAAACTCTAAACAATCATGGCTAAAGAAATAAAATTCACAACAGACGCACGCGAATCTCTGAAAAAGGGCGTTGACGCCTTGGCTGATGCCGTAAAGGTAACACTCGGCCCGAAGGGTCGCAATGTAATCATCGACAAGAAATTCGGTGCCCCCCATATCACCAAGGACGGCGTGAGCGTTGCTCGCGAAATCGAGCTCGAAGACCCGTTTGAAAATATGGGCGCTCAGCTCGTTAAGGAAGTTGCATCAAAGACCGGCGACGATGCAGGTGACGGCACAACAACTGCAACCGTACTCGCTCAAGCCATCGTTAACGTCGGTTTGAAGAACGTTACCGCCGGCGCAAATCCTATGGATCTCAAGCGCGGCATTGACAAGGCTGTTGCAGCCGTTGTAGGCAATATCAAGGCTATGTCGGAAGAAGTAGGCGACGACTTCAAGAAGATTGAAGATGTCGCTCGTATTTCGGCCAACAACGATGAAACAATTGGCCACCTTATCGCAGAAGCGATGCAGAAAGTGGGCAAAGAAGGTATCATCACAGTTGATGAAGCCAAGGGTACCGAAACCACAATTGAAGTGGTCGAAGGTATGCAGTTCGACCGCGGTTACATCTCGCCCTACTTTGTCACCGACGGTGAAAAGATGGAATGCGTCATGGATAATCCCTACCTGCTGCTCTACGACAAGAAGGTATCAAACCTCAAAGACATTCTCCCCATCCTCGAACAGACAGCACAGAGCGGTCGTCCCCTGCTGATCATTGCGGAAGACGTCGATCAGGACGCTCTTGCCACATTGGTTGTAAACCGTCTGCGCGGCTCACTGAAGATTTGCGCAGTTAAGGCTCCGGGCTTCGGCGACCGTCGCAAAGAAATGCTCGAGGACATCGCTATCCTCACGGGCGGCAATGTAATTTCCGCCGATAAGGGTATGCAGCTGTCAACTGCAACAATGCAGGATCTCGGTTCTGCCAACAAGGTCACTGTCACAAAGGAAAATACAACCATCGTCAACCGCGACGGCAACAAGGAAGCAATCGCAACACGCGTCGCTCAGATCAAGTCGCAGATTGCACAGACATCAAGCGACTACGACCGCGAGAAGTTGCAGGAACGCCTTGCCAAGCTCACAGGCGGTGTAGCCGTACTCCACATCGGTGCGCCCTCCGAAGTTGAGATGAAAGAAAAGAAAGACCGTGTTGACGACGCTCTCAGCGCCACTCGCGCTGCAATCGCAGAAGGTATCGTTCCCGGCGGCGGCGTGGCTTACATCCGCTCGCTCAAGGCACTCGACAGCATCAAGGGCGACAACGACGACGAAACCACAGGTATCGAAATCGTTCGCCGCGCAATCGAAGAACCGCTGCGTCGCATCGCCGACAATGCAGGTGTCGAAGGTGCCGTAGTCGTACAAAAGGTAAGCGAAGGCACAGGCGACTTCGGTTACAACGCTCGCAAGGACATTTACGAAAATATGTTCGCAGCCGGTGTAATCGACCCTGCTAAGGTAACACGTGTAGCTCTCGAAAATGCCGCATCAATTGCCGGTATGTTCCTCACGACAGAGTGCGTGATTGCCGACAAGAAGGAAGAAACTCCCGCGCCCGCAATGCCCGCAGGTGGCATGGGCGGAATGGGAATGATGTAAAAAAATCAATCCAACAAAATAAAAAACAGCCGCAAGCGATCAACTTGCGGCT
Source organism: uncultured Bacteroidales bacterium (assembly GCA_937995285.1). Classification (GTDB taxonomy): domain Bacteria; phylum Bacteroidota; class Bacteroidia; order Bacteroidales; family Muribaculaceae; genus CAG-873. The sequence continues at coordinate 7,815 of CALKKU010000073.1, forward strand.
GTTTTTTGAATTTATCCCGTTATTACTTCAGCAGTTTGACATATTCATCCACATAGTTTCGAGCAGTAACAGATACGTCGTACAAATCATACACTCGCTTTGTTGCACGTTCTACCATATTGCCATTATCAGCATTAATAGCCTGTTTCAAAACACGTGCACAATCCTCGGCATCATCTGCTCTAAATATATATCCGCACTTTCCGTTATCAACCACACCTACGAGAGCCGGCAGCGATGCGACAGCGACGGGAATACCGGATGCCATAGCTTCCGCTACAGTAAGTCCGAAGCCTTCGATTCGCGACGGCTGGACGAGCATATCATACTCACATAAATGAGCTTCAATATATTCCGGCATACGCGAGCCAAGAACATTGACATGACAGTCGAGCGATAAATTATGTATCAACTGACGAAGTTCATCCGAATCCGGACCGTCGCCAATAAAATCGAGTGTCACATCTACACCCTTTGCCCGCAAAACGGCAACTGCATGCACAAGTACATCTTGCCCTTTGACTGATAACAGGATGCGCCCCACCTGCACTAATTTGAACGGTTTATTGGAATCACGATGTAGCGACTGCTTTCTTACAAAATCAGAAGCACAAATACCGTTGTTAACGACAGTCGAATCTATTGCAAGTTTCGACTTGATATCATCGCGAACCTGTTCCGAAATAGCAAATATGTGTTTGTTATCGGAAAAGAATCTATGCAACTTCTCAACGCACATAGTATGGTGCGTCGTACACCACTTACCGATTAATCTTTTCCAAACAAAGCGTTGAATATCGACTGCATGAAAATGAACGATGTCAGGATGCAGGCCGTACAACTTAACATTAAGAGATACGATCGAGAGCGGCGAGTGCGAGCCCTGCTTGCGTCCTAATCTGTGAACTCCTGCTTTATCGGATATTTTTTCAAGCAAAACCGATTCAATCATATCATTGATTATGATTATATCGACCTTATTACCGAGTGCAACCTGCTCGTTGACAATATTGACAA
>CALKKU010000074.1 GCA_937995285.1 uncultured Bacteroidales bacterium
GTTTATCAGTAATGATTGGGATCCGGAACGTTTGGCATTTATGGATATCGTGATTATGATGGTCGCGATAGCCGAAATCGTAAACTTCCCGGCAATTCCCATTCCTGTGTCACTTAACGAGTACATTGAGATCGCGAATATGTATTCAACACGTCGTTCAGGTCCGTTTATCAACGGTATCTTGTATTCGGTTGTTAAGAAGTTGAGTGACGAAGGCCGATTGTCAAAGCCTTTCAGTGTGGCGACTGATTCGGAAACTCCAACTAAAGAATAACAATTTAATTTACAATCAACTATGTATTTGTTTCTCCCCCTCCAAGAACAAGCGCAAGCCAATCCGTTTAGTGGTATCGTTATGATCGTACTGCTGATCGTAGTCTTCTGGTTTTTTATGATTCGTCCGCAGCAGAAGCGTCAGAAAGAAATCCGCAAGCAGCGCGAAGCTATGACGAAAGGCGACAAGGTGGTTACCGCCGGTGGAATCTATGGCGTAATCAATTCTGTCAAAGAAAAAACTTTCGTTATCGAAATCGCTAACGGTGTTCATATCACAGTTGACAAGAACTCGGTTTATGCTTCGTCGGCTGATGCAAATGCCGATCAGCAGGCTGCTAAGTAATTTGTACAACAGTACTTATTTCATCGCACTGTGGCGTTGAAAGAATTATATCGGAGAGTTGTGACTATGCTTCAATCGAAGCAAGGTCGCAACTTTCTGCTTTTTCTTGTCTTTTTGGCTATATCTACTATCCTATGGTTCGTTATGACGCTCAACGACATAGATCAATGCGATGTTAAGATTCCTGTCAAACTTACTAATGTACCCGATTCTGTAACCGTAATTTCAAATCCGCCGGAATACGTATTGGCCGGACTTAAAACACGCGGAGCACAACGATTGAAGTTTAACCTTGGGTCAGTTTCGCCCGTGGAGGTCGATTTTCGGCTTTATCGTCAGCGCAATCAGATAAAGGTTTCAAATACTGATTTGAAAGCATTGGTGCGTAATAACATTGGCGGAGCGACAGTCTTGTTGGTCGCTCCGGATTCACTCAACCTGCTGTATACATCACGTAAAGGAGTGAAAATGCCTGTGTCAATCGATTGCTTGGTCACGGCAGGAGCGCAGTCCACTCTGTTGGGTAAGCCCAAGGCTTCTGTCGATTCCGTGTTGGTCTACTCGGCTACGCCTATGCCCGGAAGTCTGAAGAATATCGCAACCGAGCACATTAGTATAGATGGCCTGAATTCGACCACGTCGTACAGGGTCAGACTGAATCCTCCTGCCGGAATGCGTGTTATTCCGGATAGCATAGATGTTACCTTTAGTGTTGACCCCCTTATCGTAAAGAGACGCTCGGTTGTTGTCGAGCCTGTAAATGTTCCGCATGGTCTTAAGCTTATTACATTCCCTGCCAAGGTGGACGTTATTTATATGATTGCGATGAGCGATTATAAAAACTCGGAACCGCGTGTGAGAGTTACTGCAGATTACAACACAATATCCGAAGGTGAATCTAATATTAGATTGCGCATATCCGACGTCTCTGCAAATATTCAGAATGTACACCTTGCTGCAGATAGCGCTGAATTTATTATTGAGCACCTATGAACAGCTCTAAAAGCAAATTAATTGCCATTGTTGGGGGAATAGGTTCCGGTAAGTCTGTTGTCTCTGATGTTTTGAGAAGTCTCGGATATAAAGTATATGATTGCGATTCCAAGGCAAAGACTATTATGGATAGTAGTTCTGAGATACATAGACAATTGTGCACAGAGATCCATCCGCAAGCTGTCGTCGCCGGTGTCATAAACCGACAACTTATATCAAAAGTCGTATTTAATGATGAGGCTGCGTTGAAAAAACTTAATGCAATTGTTCATAAATTTGTATTGGATGATTTAAACTTGTGGAGCAAGTCCTTTGCCGTTGATTCAAAACCATTGTTCGTAGAGACTGCAATTCCTCGTTCAAGCCATATAATATATATGGTGGATGAAGTATGGGAAGTTTGCGCTCCGACAGATGTCAGAATTTCAAGAGTGATAAAACGAAATAATATTTCACGAGAACAGGTGGTGGCAAGAATTGCAAAGCAAGAGATAGAACTTAACGTTGCCAATGCTCACTCCATACAAAATGACGGGCGGCATCCGATACTGCCGACCATAAATGAACTCCTCACAGAAATAGGGTAGCCCATCCATAAAAATTGGCAGGCATAAATATAACGTTTTCGGCTACAGAGTAGG
>CALKKU010000075.1 GCA_937995285.1 uncultured Bacteroidales bacterium
ATATAAAACAAAAATAAAATGGATGTTGAAAACCGACTTTCGGATGAAGAACTCAAAGCCGAAATAAAGCGACTCAAGAAAGAGAAAGGCGCCGTGATTTTGGCGCACTACTATCAGCAGGGTCCCATCCAGGATATAGCCGATCATATAGGAGATTCCTTGGCATTGGCTCAATATGCAGCAACGCTCAAGGATGCAAAAATTATAGTGCTTTGCGGAGTATACTTTATGGGCGAAACGGCCAAGTTGCTCTGCCCCGACAAGAAGGTTCTTATACCCGACGCCTCAGCCGGCTGCTCGCTTGCCGACAGCTGTCCGGCCGACGAGTTTGAAAAATTCATCAAGGAAAATCCCGGGCACATGGTTGTGTCGTACGTCAACACTTCGGTCGGTGTGAAAGCTCTCACCGATGTACTCGTCACTTCGGGCAACGCTCGCAAAATTATAGATTCGCTTCCGGCCGATGCCAAGATTATATTCGGCCCTGATCGCAATCTCGGCAACTACATCAACAGCATCACCGGACGCAATATGAAATTGTGGGACGGTGCCTGCCACGTGCATGAAAAGTTCTCGCTCGAAAAGATTCTCGAACTGAAGCGTCAGCATCCCGAGGCCGAGGTTCTCGTACATCCCGAGTGTCGCAAGCAGGTAGTGCTGATTGCCGACAAGGTAGGTTCGACTGCAGCGCTGCTCGCACACGCACGTACATCATCGGCTAAAGAGTTTATCGTAGCCACCGAAAGCGGTATATTGCATCAGATGCAGAAAGACTGTCCCGACAAGGTGTTCATCGCTGCTCCGCCGATGGATTCCACATGCGGCTGTAATGACTGCTCGTATATGAAACTCAACACTCTTGAAAAGTTGTACAAGTGCCTGCGCGACGAGACTCCCGAAGTCACAATCGATCCCGCACTTGCCGAGCGTGCTCTCAAACCGATAAAGCGTATGCTCGAACTCTCTTAATTAAGATGATAATATAAACACGAATATACATCCACAATGGAATACAATCATAGAGAAATAGAAAGCCGCTGGCAACAGCGTTGGAAAGAAGACAAGACATACAAAACCGAGGTAGACGCCACACGTCCGAAGTTCTACGTACTCGATATGTTCCCTTATCCTTCGGGAGCGGGTTTGCACGTAGGTCATCCGCTCGGCTACATAGCCAGTGACATCTATTCGCGTTACAAGCGTCTCAACGGTTTTAATGTGCTGCATCCGATGGGCTACGATGCATACGGTCTGCCGGCAGAGCAATATGCTATCCAGACAGGTCAGCATCCCGAGAAGACAACGACGGTAAATATTGCACGCTATCGTTCGCAACTCGACAAGATAGGATTCTGCTACGATTGGGATCGTGAGATTCGCACATGCAATCCCGACTACTACAAGTGGACTCAGTGGGCTTTCATCGAAATGTTCAACCACTACTATGATACCAAGGCTCAAAAAGCAATGCCTGTTGCTGATCTCGAAGAGCACTTTGCTCAGAACGGTTCGAAGGGCATCAATGCCGCTTGCGGCAGCGAACTCGACTTCACAGCCGAGCAATGGAATGCCATGAGCGAAAAGGAAAAGAGCGACACATTGATGAACTATCGCATAGCCTACCTCGGCAACACGATGGTGAACTGGTGTCCTGAACTTGGCACCGTGCTTGCCAACGATGAGGTGAGCGAAGGTCTGTCGGTTCGCGGAGGCTATCCCGTGGAACAGAAATTGATGTATCAATGGTGTCTGCGAGTATCAGCCTATGCGCAGCGTCTGCTCGAAGGTCTTGATCGCCTTGATTGGAGCGATTCTCTCAAGGAAACACAGCGCAACTGGATCGGTCGCAGTGAAGGCGCCGAGATGCGTTTTAAAATAGACAACAGCGATGTTGAACTCGAAATATTCACCACTCGCGCCGATACGGTATTCGGTGTTACATTCATGGTACTTGCTCCCGAGAGCGACTATGTGGATATGGTCACCACGCCCGAACATAGCGAGGAAGTGAAGCAATACGTAGCCGCCGTCAAAAACAAGACTGAGCGCGAACGTATGATCGATAAGAAGGTGACAGGTGTATTCACCGGCAGTTATGCCGTGAATCCGTTAAGCGGCAAACTCATTCCGGTATGGGTGAGCGACTATGTACTTGCCGGCTACGGAACGGGTGCTATTATGGCCGTTCCGGCTCACGATAGCCGCGACTATGCCTTTGCTCGCACTTTCAACCTTCCCATTATTCCGCTTATCGAAGGTGCCGATGTATCGGAACAAAGTTTCGATGCCAAGGAAGGCAAGATGATCAATAGCTGTGGTCCGGAACTCGACCTCAACGGACTTGATGTGAAAGAAGCAATTGCCAAGACAAAGAAATTCATTGAGGAGAAAGGCATCGGTCGCGTGAAAGTGAACTATCGTCTGCGTGATGCTATCTTCAGCCGCCAACGCTATTGGGGCGAACCGTTCCCTGTATATTACAAGGACGGTGTTCCTCATATGCTACCGATGGACAAGTTGCCTTTGCTCTTGCCGGAAATCAGCGAATACCGTCCGACAGAGACAGGTGAGCCGCCGCTGGGTCGTGCCAAGAATTGGAAGACAGAGGAAGGTTATCCTCTCGAACTGAATACTATGCCGGGCTTTGCAGGTTCGTCGGCCTACTACTTGCGCTATATGGATCCGCACAACGATCAGGCACTCGTTTCGCCGGAAGCAAACAACTATTGGCGTCAGGTCGACCTCTATGTAGGTGGTACAGAGCACGCTACCGGTCACCTTATCTATAGTCGTTTCTGGAACAAGTTCCTTTACGACCTCGGCAAGGTGTGCGAGGACGAACCGTTCAAAAAACTCGTCAATCAGGGTATGATTCAAGGCCGCACGAGCTTTGTATATCGTATCAAAGATACCAATACTTTTGTATCGTACGGCTTGAAGAAGCAGTATGATACCACTCCAATCCGTGTTGACATCAATCTTGTCAGCAACGATATTCTCGATACCGAAGGCTTCAAGAAATGGCGTCCGGACTTCGCTACTGCCGAGTTTATCCTCGAAGACGGCAAGTATGTTTGCGGCTACGCAGTGGAGAAGATGTCGAAGTCGATGTTCAATGTGGTAAATCCCGATGACATTGTGGAACGCTACGGTGCCGACACTCTCCGTCTGTACGAAATGTTCCTCGGCCCGATCGAACAGTCGAAACCTTGGGATACCAACGGCATTGACGGCGTTAATCGCTTCATCAAGAAGTTGTGGGCGCTCTTCTACAAGGGCGACACGTTGCTTGTGAATGACGGCAAGCCGTCGGCCGACAATCTCAAGACCGTCCATACTCTCATAAAGAAAGTGACCGGTGACATAGAACACTTCTCTTACAATACTTCGGTTGCCGCATTTATGATATGTGTCAACGACCTCACCAAGCAGCAATGTCATTCACGTGAAGTGTTGGCCGACTTGGTGGTGCTGCTTGCTCCGTTTGCTCCGCACGTAGCCGAAGAATTGTGGCACAGCGCCCTCGGCAACACAACAACCGTATGCGATGCCAAGTGGCCGAAGTGGAATGAAGAGTATCTCAAGGAATCGACGGTGAATTATGCCGTGTCGTTCAACGGCAAGGCTCGTTACAACATCAGCGTCGATGCATCTCTCGGTAAGGAAGATGTTGAAAAAATTGCTCTTGCCAACGAAGGTGCCGCCAAGTGGCTCGACGGCAAGACAGTCAAGAAAGTGATAGTAGTTCCAGGCAAGATTGTCAACATTGTAGTCGGCTGACGACGCTGCAATAAATGTAGTACATAATCCGTTACAATAGTCAGGCGTGTGCACAAACGCTCATTTAATAATATGACTCGCAAAATAGTATTTGCCACAAACAACGCTCACAAGCTTGAAGAACTGCGTCAGATAGCCGGAGATACTTTCAGCATACTGTCGCTTGCCGACATAGGCTGTCACGACGATATTCCCGAGACTGCCGATACGCTTCAAGGCAATGCCGAGATAAAGGCGCGTTGGGTGAAGGAACGCTACGGCTACGACTGCTTCGCCGACGACACAGGTTTGGAAGTGGAAGCACTCGACGGTGCTCCGGGTGTTCACAGTGCCCGCTACGCTCCCGGCGTGGGGCACGACAGCGCGGCAAATACGGCTTTGCTTCTCCGCAATCTTGAAGGTAAGGATGATCGTCGTGCGCGGTTCCGCACAGTGATTGCTCTTATCGAAGGTGGCAAGTTAACCACATTTGAGGGTATAGTCACCGGTGAGATTATGGAAAAGGCCGCAGGTTGCGGAGGATTCGGCTACGATCCGGTGTTCCGCCCCGACGGGTGGAACAAGACATTTGCCGAGGCCACTCCCGAAGAGAAAAATTCGGTGAGTCATCGCGGACGCGCCACTCGCAAACTTATAGATTACTTGACCAACAAATAATATTGCTACGTAAATACATAACCATGATAAAGAAAATATTTCTGCTATTGGCCGCTTTCACTGTCGGCTCTTTTGCATCTCAGGCTCAGTATGCTCCGGGTTCGTGGAAGATATATCCCATGGCCGGCGAACACTACGAGTCTATAACGGAGACTCCGACGAAGGTATATTACCTTACGGGCGGCTCGCTGTACAGTTATGACAAGGAATACGATGAAACTACATATTATACTCCGGGTACTCGCTTGAGCGACACCGGCATCGCTTCTTTGGAATACAATAAGGACAGCAAATATCTGATGGTATTGTATTCCGATGGCAATATTGATTTGCTCTATGATGACGGTACTTTGGTGAATATGCCTGAAATTAAGGATGCCAACCTCACCAAGAGCAAAACTATCAACGATGTGGCTTTCTATGGAGGTCGCATCTATCTGGCTTGCGACTTCGGTATGGTAGTGTTCAACGACGCCACTCACAGCGTGATCGAAAGCGGCATTTACTCTTCGCCGCTCAAGACCATCATGGCCAACGACAAATACATATTCACCGTACTCGATTATAAGTTGTACTACTCGCCTGTCGACGAACATCACAACACACTCGACAAGTTTACACCCATCGGCGGCATATCGGTGAATGACGTATATCAGCTCGACGATAACAATTTCCTGTACACCAGCGGTTCGGGTGACGGTATAAAGGTTTATAAACTCACTGTCAATGTGCCGACAATGAGTTTTACTCATGTGCTGGACACTCCCAATCTCAGCAAGTTTGAGATTTACAAGGATGGTTACTACGGCGTGTGCGACAAAGGTATGGTGTTCTTTGACGCCAATGGCAACCACACTCAGACACTTGCTCTTGACGAAAGCATATCGTCGCAATTGCTTGCCACATGGAACGGACCGAAGTCGGTATGGGGTGCCGACGGCTACGGCGTAGCCGATTACGACCTCAGCGGAACAACTCCGGTCGTACTTTCCGATAAGTTCAAGGCCGAGGCTTCGTTGCTCTTCGCAAGCGGTTCAACAACTCCGTCGCCCGACGGAAAGTCGGTGTATGTAACTCGCATCGGTATGACCGAATGCCATCCGGGCGGCAATGCCAGTTGGTCGCAGCATATGCCTTTCATCTGTGAACGATTTGATTGGACTACTGGCAGTGTTACTCCCGTATTCCCCTATGGATATACTAATTTGTCATCTCAATCACAAGCTGAACAGAAAGCCGCTAACTCAAAGTACTTTATGGGCGGCCCGGCCAATACGTTGATTGACCCTGTCGACCATGACCTGATTTATCATGCCAACCAGTTCGAAGGTCTTGTGATTGTGAAGAATCGCGAAATTCTATATCAATACAATACCACCAACTCGCCTATCATTACCTCGTGGAACTCGCGCGTCGAAGGTATTGCATTTGACCAGTTCGGCAACCTGTGGGTAGGTTGCTGGATGTCCAGCGGCAAAAGTCCTCTGCTCGTGCTGCCGGCGGCTGCATTGGCAAAGTTGCGCCAAGATCCGGCATCGGTCACAACGGCCGATTGGGAAACGGTGAAATGGCCGTCGTCCGACGCCGGCAAGATGGATATGTATATGGTATTCTCGAAGCACAATACCAACAAGATGTTCTATATGCGCGGTGGTTGGGGCGGCCCGATTGTCGGCTATGATAATAAGGGTACTTCGAGCCTCAGCGACGACACATACGTACTCTACAACGGCTTCATCGACCAGGACGGCACCGTCACCACTCCGCAGTTCAAGCCCTGCGCCGTGGAGGATAATACGGGCAATATATGGATTGGTACGACGAGCGGCGTCTTTGTCATAAAAGACCTTGCACAGCTCGGTGTAAACAACGGCTCGTCGAACCTCTCGGTAATTCGTCCGAAGGTGTCGCGTAACGACGGTACGAATTATGCCGACTATCTCCTTTCGAGTGAAACGATTCTCAGCATTGCGGTCGACCCGACCAACCGCAAGTGGATTGCTACCGGTTCATCGGGTCTGTACCTCGTCAATGCCGACGGTACGGAGATTCTCGAGCACTTCACGGCCGAGAACTCGCCGCTGATGTCGAACAGCGTCTATACAGTGGCTTGCGACCCCAATGGCAACGGTGTACTCATCGGCACGCCCAACGGTATGATGCTCTATTCGAGCACGTCGACACCGGCATCGGATAACTACGATGAGGTGTATGCCTATCCCAATCCCGTGCGCCCCGACTATACCGGATGGATTACCATCAACGGACTTATGCAGAACTCGCTTGTGAAGATTGCCGATATGCAGGGCAATGTGTTCTGGGAAGGCCGCTCGGAAGGCGGTATGGTAGTGTGGGACGGTTGCAACCGCGACGGCTCGCGTGTCCGCTCGGGTGTCTACCTCGTATTTGCATCGCAGAGCGGCGACAACGGTTCGTCGGGTAAAGTAGTTACAAAGATTGTTGTAATCAACTGATAATATGGATTCGTTACTAAAATATACGGACGAAACCGACAAGAGTCTCGGCATTGCCGGTATGGCAATATCTCTGATAGCGTGCGACAGCGAAGATTATCTTGCTTCGGTGTCGCTCGAAGAAGGCGAGGAAGCAATTGCCATGGCTTCCGAATTTTTCTTCAACGGCAATCCTTCGGTCTCGGCCAAGATTGCCTGGAACGAAATGCTGAAGCAATATCAGATCACCACGGCGATGCTCATAGGCAACATTATGTGCCGCGCATTGGTGGCAGGCCATTCGCCCAAGACCAAGATTCTCGACATAGTGCACGACATAGTGAAGCGCGAAGGTGCCGCACAGTGTTCGCTCGAAGACGACGAGATAGAAAACGTATATCGCAAGAATTTCTCGTACTACAACCGTCTGTTCAAGCATCCGGCGGTGCAGGATATAGCTCGCGATTTCGCCACAACGTTGCGTATGGCTCGTCGTATGACGGCCGGCGAAGTTGTGGAAAACCTCCACCGCCTCAACTCTCTGTGATGCAATGAAAATACTCCTCCTGGGCGATTACAGCAATTACAGCGCCTGTCTTGCCACGGCTCTCGCACGAGCCGGACACAGCGTGACTGTTGCTTCGGACGGCTCGGGAGCAATGAATACTTCACGAACGATCAACCTCGCCAGGCGTGTCCCCGGACCGCTCGGCGGGGCTTTGCTTTATATGCGGATGCTTACTTCGTCGGCCTTGCGAGGCTACGACGTGGTGTCGCTTATCAGTCCTTCATTTATGCGGCTGCGGCCGCAGCGCCTGCGTGTGTTGTTCGAACGCCTGCGCCGCCACAACGGCGCTGTGTTCCTAAACGCCTGCGGCACAGACAAGGCTTATATGGATATGGTGACGTCGGCCGACTGTCCGCTGCGCTACACCGAATACACCAATCCCGACGGCACGCCGCGAACGGAAGCTCGTCGTGTGCTGTTCGACGACTTCCTATGGCAGCAAGGAGCAATAGGTGATTTCTGTGAGTATGTATATGACAATGTCGACGGCGTGACGACGGCACTTTATGAGTATGACCTCGCAATGCGTCGACGGCTTGATGACAACCGCGTGGCTTACGTGGGTATTCCGATTGATTTGGAGGCTGTGAAGCCGCTTGAACGGACGCTTGTGTCGTCCGGTAAGGTGAATATGTTTCTCGGCCGCAAAAGCCATTATCAGATATTCAAAGGTACTGATCGCATAGGGCGCGTGGCGGAACAGGTGGCTGCGGATTATCCCGACCTCTGCACTCTTACCGTTGTTGAAGATCGGCCGTATGCCGAATATGTGTCGCTGCTGCGTCAAGGCGACATTGTGCTTGACCAACTGTATTCCTACTCTCCGGCTACGAATGCTTTGCTCGCTATGGCCGCCGGGCAGGCTGTGCTCAGCGGCGGCGAACCGGGATATTATGACTTTATCGGCGAGCACGAATTGCAGCCGATAATCAATGCCGTTCCCGATGAAGATGTGCTTTACCGCACACTCGCAGACCTTGTGCAGCATCCGGAGCGCATCAAGGCTGCCGGAGCCGCCGGTCGCCGCTTCGTGGAAAAGCACAATTCAGCCGACCTCGTTGCCGCCCGCTGCCTCGATTTTTGGACGCGGTGATACCTCAAAAATATTATTATTTTTCGTGGAGCAGTAAATAATTCTCGCGCGTAATTTCGATTTCTCTGCGGAGTTCGTCCTCGGTTGGCATTACCAAATGGTAGCTGGAAGTGAAAATACCGATGTCGTTGCGGTTGCCGAGTGTGTATTTCACTTCGGCATCGTTTTTATCGGCGCACAGCACTATACCAACCGTGGGATTGTCTGTGTCGGTACAGATTTCTGCATTGTAGTAGTTAACATACAGTTGCATCTGACCTACTTCGGCATAGCCGGCTTTGCCCATTTTGAGGTCTATGATGACATAGCACTTGGATATAATGTTATAGAAGACAAGGTCGGGATAGAAATGGTTGCCGTCGATGGTTATTCGCTTTTGTCTGCCGACGAATGCAAAGCCTCGACCGAGTTCGAGCAGAAACTCACTCATATGAGAGATTATGGCCGCTTCAAGGTCTTTTATTGCGTGTTGATTTGGCGTTCAAGTTGTCGTACGCTCCACGGAGCTTTGGCCGCTTCCTTGGCGTAATATGCGCGAGCTTTCGGATTATTTACACGCATAAGAAGTCGATAGTGAGACCAACTCAATTGGGGCTGCGCCGTAATACGTAATTACGACACAGCCTCATTTGCCGTGAATTGTTACTTCTATTCGGAGGTTGGTTCTTCCTTCTCCTTCTTTTCTGCAATCAGCTTATCTAAGAGAACAGTTAACTGATCTGCTTCATGTATACCGCGAACCGACTCTTTTGTAGTTTCTGAATCGTCAGAAGCTATATAAAGCCTATAATTTTTAGGGAGTATAAAACGCACCCCTTCATACACAAATTTGATGTCTTTTCCTAACCAGAAGGCATGATAGGGCTGAGAAGTGTGATTGTTGAACAGAGCCTCGTTTTCGACCTTGATTTTCCCGGAACGCTCTAATTCATTCAATAAGAGGACACATCTTCGATCCCATTCATTGCATTCGGAGCCATACCAGTCCATTAATAGATACTTATCATCATTTTTGGCACCGGAAGGATAAAGATAGTACGTGTCATAATACCACCTAATTCGAGGCGTATCCTTTTCCTTAGACCAATGCTCTAATACATGCTCTATAAATTCTGGCGTGAGAAGTTGCTTTCGGATATTTATCTCCGCAGATAGTTCCGGATGCTCATCCATAAAAGGATGGTCTCCAAGAGGGTAGGAAAAGAGATTTGGCCACACAACATTGTAGACCTTATCATTGAACTTGTCTCTAATAGCCGCAGGTGATGTTCTAAAGATTGACCATTCCGAATCATATCTATATGACATGCTGTTTTGTGTCTCAGCAGATTTAATATAGGCCTCGATAAATTTAACTTTATCAATGACGTCCCCTACTTTTGTGAAGAGGGTCTGATAATTGGCCCATTTACGAAGAAAACCGTTGAATGAAAGACCTTCTTCTTTATTCAGTAACAAGGGCTTAAGCCGACCTCTAAGAAGGGTATGGGATTCAGCAGCCAAGATGCTCTCCGTTAAATCAGTCTGATAGAAATGACATAAGGGCTGCAATACAGAAGCTTTAAGGATTTCCTCCTTTAATTGCTCATTCGTTCCTTGTTCATTCATTGCTCCCTTATCGGCATAGTCGGAGGTTAGCCAAATAAGAATATGTGTTGAGCCGTTGGAATAGTATTTCCTTACATTGCGAGAAAAACGTTTGAGAGTGTCGTCATCCTCCACTGTATTCTGTACCATATTCCAACAGAAGCGCATCCATAGTCCAAAATCTTTGCCTATGAATTTTCCTCCTCGGAAGGACATCAGCGAGGCCAAAACTCCAAGGGTCTTGTTTTCATACTTTAGGGCTGGATTTCTAAAGTCAATGGCTGTAGAATCCCAAGAAGGAGCAAAAGAGCAATCGGAAGAGGTAAGCCTACTGAGTAATGTAGCCAATCCTTCAAAAAAGGCTTTCTTCAAATCGAAATTTTCCTTTAACTCTCCAGTTTCTGCGTCCTTTGAGAGATATGCGGCCTTAATATGCGACATCTGGGGTGTCACAGTGAGTGAATCACTTAGTATTTCAGCAGAAGTCAATCCGATGAGGCCGGAGATTTCACTCCTAATGTTTTTGAGATAGGAAACATTTTCCCGACTCGAAATGAAAACATAAGTATAGGCCAGTATTAATTTCAGCAAAGTGCCGTCCAATGAAGCCGTCTGTTCATCCCAGAACCAATTGCTCCATTGCCTATCCATGCAATAGGACCACTTCTCACTAAAACTTTTGAGACCTTCCTCAGTTTCTTTATTCCACTTATAATCCTTAAACGATTGGTCGTCAAAAGAAGCCGACAGTTCAGACACAATACAATCGAGCGCACTTTTGATTCTTTCAAAAGCGTTGAGATGTTTCCCTCGGGAATTCATCTTCAGATATAGAGTTTCATTAAGCCCCGACGATCTCATATCATGGCATTGAAACTCTATCTTTTCAAAGTTAGGAAATATTGAGTTCCGTTTCTTTGCAAAACGATGAATGTCATCCAAAACCGTGAGCATTGATTCGACGGTGGGATCTTGATTCCAATACCACTGATACCCGCTTTGATCCCTGCACCAGGAGGAAATTTTACCATCCGCAGGAAGGGTTGCCCAACTAATTTTGGTTATAAAATCCCAAAACTCAGAGGCCGATTCTCTGGTTGCATAACAGAGTTTAGAAACACCAATGTCTTCACATTTTTTCATCTTAAACCCATAGAGGCCTAAGAGAAAAAGAAATGTCAAGCGTTGCTGGCCATCTATTGGAATGAATTCATTGTCGTCATTTCCTTCGCCAAAAATCATGTTGAAAGAGACATCTTTTCCTGAGAATACATCCTCAAGGAGAGTCTCACGGATTTCCTTGGTACGGTTATCCTGACGTCCCTGCGCATAATCTCTCTGTATGCGAGGAATCAAGATTGTAGAATAGGGCTCAAGAAATTGCTTCAGATTCATGGTGTTGTTCTATTAGGCGTGAAGAAAATGACAGAACAAGGTTATCCAACGCACGGAGATATTCCATACGATTCTTCTTTCGCCAAAAGAGTGGCTGGTCGTAATCGTTGGTATACCATTTGGTAAAAACGTTGAGTGTCAAGGGGGGAATAAAACAACCCTCCGATTGATATTTCGCCAGGCGCATTCTCTTATTAAGAAAGAAGTTATTACTGATCCCTTTATTGGGTCTTTCTGTGAGGAGCGTGAGATTACCAAGCGTCATCACCTCATCATCTTCAATAGGAAGATAATTTGCCTTGAAATCATCGACCTTGCGTATCTGCTCCTCTTGCTCTTTAGTAGGGTTGGGCGGAAAATCTCGCGCTTCATTCCCGTCGGAGACATCGATGCTTGACAGTATTTTTATAATTTCCGCAAAATCCTTTTTGACCGCATCTGGCATTTCATCCCAGGAAGAAGTATCTTTCAGGGGATTCTTATCACTTTTCTTTTTGATGCCATCACGCATTCTGATAAGTTCTTTTAGGAGCGCATCGTTGTTCTTTGGGTTATTGGGGGAGATATGTTCAATATTCCAAACATTCTTCGAGCTGTTGAACTCTTCAAAAGCAAACTTTCGCTGCGTTCTTTCCGGGTTTAGGAGCATGATATTTGCAAGAAGAAGGAAATCAAATACCTTGTTGTATGAGTTGTCATACCGAAAATTATAATACGTTGGGATAGTTGATCTCTCATCGTCAAATCTTTTGGCATATTGGACGATGTCCAACGTGGATAAAGCCTTTGCAATTTTGATATCGTTTGCCGTGATCAAGTCCTTGGCTGCCTCCTTCCAAAGCCAATCGATAAATTTAGATTTGGTTTGGCCTTTTTCATCCCATTTCTTTAGAGCCTTAACTATTCTCTTGGAGGTGAGTTCGGGTAAATCACGCCTGGTCGCCAAAACGCCAATCAAGTTATAGATGGTGGCATCGTTGAACCATCCTTCGAGACGGTGAAAAGTTTTCCACATCTCGTCCCATAATTCATCGACATTATGGAATGTAAGGTTGTTGGATTCCAACCATGAAAATATTGGATTTTGTGTATTATTGAAAGAATCCTCCGACTGATTGTGTTTGAAATATATTATCTCAAGAAGATAATCGAGAGAAGATGCTTTAAGAGTTCTTCTTCCGGCGATGAAACGCCAAAATTTCTTTTCTCGTAGGGCCCTCTCCATTGAGTCCCACTGAGCAGCGCGGTGCATCTGCTTTCGTTCAAATGTTGCTTTATCCTCATTGGCTTCCTTTTTGACATGATGCAGAAGAGATGCCTTGACAAGTTCTGCATCAGTAAGTGCGATTTTACCGGAATTCAGATGTAGGAAAAATTCATGTTCCTCCTGATATGTTTGCGCTTCAGTAGATGCTTGGGGCAGTCGATACCAAATGACTTTACAGTCCTTCTTTAATCCAGAGACAATATCACTCGTTTTATCAGGATGTGCATTCTTCCATTCATTGATGATTTTTTTTGCATTATCAACATAATATTGCTCGATT
Organism: uncultured Bacteroidales bacterium; assembly: GCA_937995285.1. Lineage (GTDB taxonomy): Bacteria > Bacteroidota > Bacteroidia > Bacteroidales > Muribaculaceae > CAG-873. The sequence goes on from CALKKU010000075.1 coordinate 13,081, forward strand.
CGCGACTTCATCCCGTCTGCATCTTCTCGCTGATATTTTAATGCAAATGGCTCCTGGTCAAGACACGACAAAAGAAGATAAATAGTGGTGAGACGTTGCTGACCATCTACGAGTCTCCATAAATCGTTCTTTTCATCATACTGTACTACAACGGGCTGAAGGCAGTAAAAATCACCGTCTTTGCTGAAATCAAAGTGTCTTATGTCCTCAATAAGACGCAAGATTTCACTCTTTTCCCAACGATAACCGCGCTGATATGCAGGTATATAAAAAGTGAGGTCGCTATCTATAAGCTCCTGAATCGAAACAGTCATAGGTTCGCTGTTCCTAAGTTGCATCCATAACTCTTTCTCTATCATATCGAGTATTAAAAGTTTTCTTCGTATGTATATTCAACAAGCAAGTGCAAAATTAAGACAAGAGTTTGAAGAATTCAATCAGAGGGGTTGAAAAATTCAGTTTTTCGCGAGGGCGACGATTGATTTTAGCTTGGTCATAGTCAAATTGGCTCTGTTCAATCGTCCGAAAGTCAGTTCCTTTAGGGAAATATTGTCTAAATGTTGATTGAGAGATACCAACGCGTTCGCAGATGATTTTTCTTGCGATTCCGTCTTGTAGATACGCAAATATTTGCGACCTTTGTTCTGAGGTTAGTTGTTTGTACATGAGCAATACAAAGTTAATTAATCTTCAGGAGACTTCGGTCTCCTTTTTTGTATTGCTTGATTGACTGATCGTGTACACTCTTCGGGGCTACGCGCCCCGGCCGTTGGGCAAACCAGCGGTGTTTTTCATACTATTTTTCCACCGTTTTTTTGCACTTCCTTTTTGAATGTACAGAAGATAGAAACTTTCAATATGGATATCAGCATCCTATAAAATATTATTGGCTTAAACGCCTGTTATATCCGTTTGTGAATTTGTACTATCATATGTTGACAACTCTAATCCATACAACAGACAGTGATAATAAGCATAAATATTATTTATCACTTGTCCTGATTTTTAAGGATGAAGCAGCGTATCTCAAAGAATGGATTGAATACCATATTATGCTTGGGGTGGATCATTTCTATTTGTATCAGAATAATTCTACCGACAACTATCAAGAGATTATCAATTCATACATCGAACGAGGTTTGATAACATTAATTGAATGGCCGGAATATCCGGGGCAATATTCGGCTTATCTCAACTGGTATCGTACTTACAGATCGGAAACACGGTGGGTTTCATTTATCGATGCGGATGAATTTATGTGTCCGTTAAAAGATTCTTCGCTTAAAACCCTGTTTAAACAATATGAGAAATATCCGGTAGTACTTGCGTATTGGAAGTTGTTCGGTACAGGAGGATTTATGAAGGAAGACCAAAGCGCTTTGGTAACAGAGCGGTATACCGTTTGCCGCCCCAAGTTATATACTGAAGGTAAGATAATATACAATACTCGCTTTGATGCTGCCGATGACTTTATTTCGATGCACGGAATGGATGTAAAATGGCACTCGATAAAGATTCCACCGGTTAATTCTTATAAGAAGTTTGTAGTATGGGATTTTCACAAGGTTAATCGGCATCGCTATGCAGCCGTGCAAATAAATCATTATTGGTCGAAGTCCTTTGAAGCATGGCAGCGTAAATATGAAAAGGGCAGTATTGAGAAGGGGACAAAATGGAAGAATTATGACTTCTTTGAAAAGCTGGAACAGGAATGTACGACGACCGACTATACGATATACCGTTTCTTAATGAAGTTAAAAGGCAGAATGGCTTAGATTGTGCGGCCGTTTAAAGTTTGTGATGAAGTATTATATGTAGTCTGATTTTGTTACGTGTCCTAAATTTTAGGACAGATATGGCGGCTTTTGTCCTAAATTTTAGGACACAAACTGGTCCTGCATACCTTTAATGTAATACGCTGTGATATAATTAATTGGGCTTTGATCAACAGCAGGCGGGCCAAAGGCTCGCCGCTACCTTTTACGGCATTACGTTAATTTTGCTACACTTCTGTTTACTCCTCCTTCGGCAGGGTGATGCGGAAGGAGGGGGAGAGGTAGGTGAAGGTGACTACGCCGGCGGCGGCGAGGCCGGTGATGAGGTCGGCGGCGCGGCGATGCGACATTTGCAGGGCTACGGCTATGTCGCGCGTGTCGAGGCCTTCGGGATGCCGCGACAGCAGGTCGAGCAGAGCCGAGGATTCAGCATTGAGGCTGAATGCGAGACCGTCGCGGTTCATCCACGAGCGCACCATCAGCGGGTGGGCGAGTATATTCTCGTCGGCCACGCGATAGTAGGCGTTCCAGCGTCCGTCGGGCTCCTGACAGCGTACGGGGCGGCTGTCGGCCTTGGCAATTCCGGCAACGATGACGGTGACGCCGGTGTCGATGCTGTAGGCGTGGAAGTCGATCTGTTGCGGCGGGTCGCAGTAGCGGCTGCCGGCGAGTTCGACGACGTAGACGTCTTCTTCGTTGCGCACGCCGGCGATGACGCCGTTGTCCTTGACGCCGATAAGCAGTCGGCCGCCTTCGGCATTGGCAAAGGCGGATATCGAGCGGGCTATCTTGCGTGCATCGGAGATTGTGTATTTAAAGTCCTGCCGCACGTGCTCACCCTCGGCGACGAGTGAGGTGATCAATCGTCGGCCGCGTGTGACGGGAATGTCTTTCATCGGTCAGATCGCTCGCAGCAGCGATGTGAGGATTTCAAAAGTGCGTTCGGGGGCGTCTTCCCAGAAGTTGTTGTATTGTTCCACGTTGTCGTGTTCGCGACCCGGGGTATCGCTGATGACGCGGATTGCCACGAAGGGTACGTTTTTGAGGTGGCATACATGGGCTATGGCCGCCGATTCCATGTCGACGGCTACTGCATCGGGGAAGAGTCCGAGAATGTGGCTGACTTCCTCGGGTTTGCTCACGAAGATGTCGCCCGAGGCAAGTACGCCTTGGCGTGCGCCGAGGCTTTCAACGAGTGATGCGGGCAGCGGACACTCGAAGAACAGCGGGCATTCGGCCGCTTGGCCGGGAATGGTGCCCGGTCCGCACCACACGTCGTGATAGGCTATGCGGTCGGGAATCACCACGTCGAGCAGATTAGCAGCGCCTGTGCCACCGGCAACGCCTGTGTTGATGACCAACGACGGATGAAAGTTGTCGATCAGCGTGAGGGTGGCAATGGCGGCATTTACCTTGCCGATGCCCGATTGCATGGCGATGATTTCGCGGTCGGCAATAGTGCCGGTATGGTATGTTACGTCGTTGATATTGACCGTGCGACGGTCGGCAAGCATGGGCAGGAGCAAGTTGAGTTCCTTGCTCATTGCGGCTATGATTCCTATTTTCATTGCGGTTGAGTCAGAAGTGGATGAATAACGTGGTTTACAGTCACCTTCACATCGAAGGCCGTGGCTTGGCGGGTGCCGCGCGGTACGGGCGACAGGCGATAGTAGTAAAGTCCCTGTCGGTCGAACGCCGGTACTTCGACGCGGCGTGTTTCGCCGGCGGGGATTATAACATCGATGTCGTGCGTGGCCTGATGCAGTTGGCGACCTTTTGTGTCGAGATAATCAATTGTCACCGACAGGCCGACGACGGGGCGCGACAGTCGGTTTGTGACGAACATACTTTCTTTGACGGCGCGCAGCGGCTTCTCGTAGCCGGCCACGACTATGCTGTCGGCTGCCGGAGCGATGGTGTCGAAGCTCACGGTGCGCTCCACCGACACGGTGCGGTTGTGGCGAGCGGTACGCGGCACATGGCGGCGCAAGTCTTGAGCCGATGCAGCTGCGATGGTAGCGACAGCAACGAGTATGACGGCGAACAATCGTTTCATAGCACTATGTATGTCGGCGGTGCGTCGACGCGTCGGGCACCGTCCAATCCGCCGGGGCGGTTGGATGAGTTGATGACCGTGACGCGGAACAAGTACGGAATCCACCGCCACAGCGACACAGTGCTCGTACGGCGGTATTCGGTGAATGTCAGTGAATTGATGTCGTCCTTACTGAGAGTGACGGTGAAGTCGTGGTAGCGGCGACGTCCCTTGCGATGAGCCGACGGATTGACCAAGGCGTGGCAGTCGTATGTGCCGACATTCGGTGCAGGGGTTATCGTTCCGATCACAGTGCCGGCATCGAGCGAAATGTCCTCCGGGCCGTCGACCCACAGCATAGAGAGAGTTCCGCCGGGCGTGCCGCTCTCCACAATATCCACCACAGCACCGTCGCCGTTGATCTGCCAACGCCCTGTCAGAGGGTCGGCGGCAGCGGCCACAGCGCAGCCAAGCAGCAGTGCGGCTGCGGATAAGATTGCTTTTATCGGGAGTGTCACGGCCGGTTGTCAGCGGATTACAGTGTCGAGAACTTGTAGGCAAAGCCGATGGAGAAAATTTCCTTCACTTGCAACTTGTGCCAGTTGTTTTCGGGGTCGCGCGGCGTGCGTGTGTCGTAGCGTGCGTGAACATAGATCTGCGTGGTGAAGAACTTGTTGATGTCGCACGACAGAGTATTTTCCCAGTCGGCCTGGAACGAGTCGTAGTCGGTGAAGGCAAACACGCGCGAGGCAAAGCGGATGTTGTACGAAATCTTCCATGAGAGTTTCAGTTCGGCGGTCGAACCGAAGCTGCTCTTCGATGTCTTGCCCTCGTCGATGCCGTAGGCCGAGGCGTCTATAGCATCGTTGGTACATGTCACCAAGTGGTATGATACGGGAGCAATCGAAGCGTCGAAAGTGAAGAGCTTGCGTTTGCTTGTATAGTTGTAGGTCATACCGACACCGGCGGTGAGTTCGCCGGGCGAGAGGAATGCCGATTTGAGGTCGTAGGAGTTGGACTTGTAGGAATTGACCATCTGCGTTTTGAACTGACCGGTGAACGAGTAGTACCAACGGTGGGCGGCCTTCACACCGAAAGTGGTGTTGACTTGGAACACGTCTTCCGATATGTTGTAGTCATGCACCTTGTCGTCGGGCGCGTTGTTGATGCCGAGTTTGTACTGCGCCGTGGTCTCAAACAGCAGGTTGGGGTGGAACTCCTGATTGAGCTTCACGTTGTAATAAATGTTGGCCAACGCGTTGAGATTGTTGTTGCCGCCCTGATACCAGTTGGGCGATACGTAGGCCTGTGAGAACTGGAGAGAAGCATTGAAGGCGTGAATCCAATGGCGCTTCTTTATTTCATCGGCTTGGATTGTCAGCGAGTTGGCCGGACCGTTCACTGTTTCCTGAATGGAGATTGAGAAGTCCGACGGGTCGATGACTGCCTGATACTGCTTCGGAGCTTCGGGCAACATGGAGAGGTTGTACTTCACCATCTCGGGATGTTGGAAGTAGAGCGTCTGTCGCATATCCACCATTTGGCGTTCGAGCACATCGAGGTCTTCGAGCCAACGCATATAGTCCTTGCCGGAGTGCACATTTTCGCCTACCGACAGCGGTGTGTAGAAGTGATACGTGTCGTAGACGGGTGGCATGAAGAATACGTCGGGCAGCGACATCGGCATATCGAACGGATCGTCGTAGCCCTGCATGGCGTAGGCGGCGAGCAGTGAATCGCTCACTGATACTTGCGGCTTGGCGGCGGTTGTATTGTCGGTAGAGGCCGTGCGGTTGAGATATGACTTCAGAAGTGGCGACTGAGCCGAGGCAACCGATGAAATCATCAGCGCACCCGACATCAGTATGATGGCTTTGAACTTGTTCATAGTGTCATGCATTATTTCTTGCGAAAAGCGGTGTAGATGGTGCATACACCGAAGGTGAGAGGATAAAAGCGTGCGTCGACACCGCCGGCGGCTTCCATCATTGCCGTCATGCGCTCGCCGCAAGGCACTGCGGCGATACTCTCGGGCAGGTAGGAATAGGCGCGGTTGTCTTTCGACACGAGGCGTCCCATCAGCGGAATGATGTGGCGGGCATAGAGGTTGTAGAATGGCCGGACGAGCGGCGACTGCGGTGTTGAGAGCTCAATGACACAGAGCATACCGCCCGGGCGCAGCATTCGCATCATTGCTTCATATCCGGCGGGGAGGTCGGCGAAGTTGCGCACGCCGAACGCTACTGTGACGGCATCGGCGATGCCTTCGGGCAGTGGCGATGCGAGGCAGTCGCCGACTTGCAGGTCGATGCGGTCGGCCAATCCGGCGGCGGCCACTTTGCTGCGGCCGATGCCGACCATGCCTTCCGACAGGTCAAGCCCTATGATGTGAGATTCGGGAATGCGGCGAGCCAACGACAAGGCGAAGTCGCCGGTGCCGGTGGCTATGTCGACAATGGTACGTGGTGCAGTGGCGCCAACCATATCGACGGCCTTGCGCCGCCAGCTGTGGTCGAGCCCGAGGCTCATAGCACGGTTGAGACGGTCGTAGGCCGGCGCTATGTTGTCGAACATCTCGCGCACCTGTTCGGTCTTGCCGCGCGAGTGGTCGTAGGGTGTTATGTCTTCTGCTCTCAAGAGGATTGTGTTGTTAGCGGAGTGTGGCAAGGCAGTCGCGGACAGCCTTGTCGATGCGGTCGTTGAGGTTGGTATTGTCGGCGGGGACGAACTTTGTGCCGGTCACCTTCTCGTAGAGTTCGATGTAGCGCTGCGATATGCTCTCGCAGATTTCGTCGGTCATCTCGGGTACTTGTTGTCCGGCCTGACCCATGAAACCGTTGTCCATAAGCCATTGGCGTACGAACTCCTTTGAAAGCTGTCGCTGCGGCTCGCCCTTGGCGAAGCGTTCTTCGTAGCCTTCCGAATAGAAGTAGCGCGAGGAATCGGGAGTGTGTATTTCGTCGATGAGGATTACTTTGTCGCCGAGGCGGCCGAATTCATACTTGGTGTCGACCAGTATCAGGCCCTTTTCGGCTGCCATGCGCGAGCCGATTTCAAAGAGCTTGTATGTGTATTCTTCCATCACCTTGTAGTCGGCTTCCGATACAATACCCTGTGCGATGATTTCTTCGCGCGAGATGTTCATGTCGTGGCCGGCATCGGCCTTGGTGGTCGGTGTGATGATGGGGTGAGGGAATTTCTCGTTTTCGCGCATACCGTCGGGCAGAGCCACACCGCAGAGGGTGCGTGCGCCGGCCTTGTATTCGCGCCATGCACTTCCGGTGAGGTAGCCGCGGATGATCATTTCCACTCTGAAACCTTCGCAGCGCTTGCCTACGGTGACCATCGGGTCGGGAGTGGCTGTCTTCCAGTTGGGAACTTCGGCAGCGGTGGCGTCGAGGAAGTAGGCGGCAATCTGATTGAGTACCTGTCCCTTGTAGGGAATGCCCTTGGGCAGGATCACGTCGAATGCCGAGATGCGGTCGGTGGCTACCATCACGAGCGTGGTGTCATCGATGTCGTAGACGTCGCGCACCTTGCCGTGGTAAACGCTTTTCTGTCCCGGGAAATGAAAGTCGGTGGAAGTGAGTGTGGATTGCATAACGATGAAGTATAAGATAAATAGTTAGTTGTTGTTGATAACTGTCGTATCGGGGTCTGTTGTATTTTCCGCTTCGCGTTCGGCCGCTTCTTTGCGGGCGCGTGCTTCTTCGGCATCGGCGCGTTCGTAGGCTTCGACGATGCGCTGCACCAATGCGTGGCGCACAATGTCTTTCTTGCCGAATTCCACGCGACCTACGCCCTGTACGCCATCGAGCACCTTGAGCGCACGCACCAAGCCCGAAGGAGTTGAGCGCGGCAGGTCGATTTGGGTCACGTCGCCGGTGATTATCATCTTGGCATTCATGCCGAGACGCGTGAGGAACATCTTTATCTGATGCGTGGTGGTGTTCTGTGCCTCATCGAGAACGATGACGGCATCGTTGAGCGTTCGGCCGCGCATAAATGCGAGCGGAGCTATTTGGATTACCTTCGATTCCATATATTCGCGCAACTTTACCGGCGGAATCATATCTTCGAGGGCGTCGTAGAGAGGTTGTAAGTACGGATCGATTTTGTCTTTCATATCGCCGGGGAGGAAGCCGAGTTTTTCACCTGCTTCAACGGCCGGGCGTGAGAGGATGATTTTGCGTACTTCCTTGTTCTTGAGGGCACGCACAGCAAGGGCGATGGCTATGTAGGTCTTGCCGGTGCCGGCCGGGCCGAGAGCGAATGTGAGGTCGTTGGCCACAAATTCTTCGACGAGTCGTTGTTGGTTGGGTGTGCGTCCCTGGATGGGCTTGCCGTTGAGACCGTAGATGATGACGCTGTCCTTTTTCATCTCCTTGGGCGCCTGACCTTTGACGATGTCGAGGATAGTGTCTTCGGGCAGCGAATTGTACTGTGCGGCATAGTCTTCGAGTTCCTTGATTTTCTGCTCGAATACGGCCGTTTCGCTTTCCTCGCCGATTACTTTGATCACCGAGCCGCGAGCCGCGATACGCAGTTTGGGAAACAGATTGCGTATGAGGTGCATATTGGCGTTGTTGACACCATAGAAGTATACCGGGTCGGCGTTGTCGATTATTATAATGCGTTCAATCATTGTTCAGTGTTACATAGCTGTGAGGCCGCCGTCGACCGGATAAAGTCCGCCGGTGCAGAACGATGCCTGATCCGAGGCCAGAAAGTAGACCATAGCGGCCACTTCTTCGGGGCGACCCATTGTGCCGCGCAGGAACAGTGCATTCTCCTGTCGGCGCAAGTCGTCGGCCGACTGGCCTTCGCGGCGCGATGCTACTTGTGCAAAGCAGCGGTCGACCAGCGGTGTATCAATTGTCGAGGGGCACACGGCGTTGACGCGGATGCCGAGGTGAGCAAGGTCGATGGCCGCGCTGCGAGCCAATTGTCCGATAGCACCCTTGGTGATGCCGTAGCCGCAGTTGCCGCCCTTGCCGATAAAGCATTGGTCGGAAGCGTTAAGCACTATTGATGCGCCGTTCTCGGCATTGGCGAGGAATGGAATAGCGGCCTGAATGGTATTGACCGTGCCTACGATATTTGTGCCGATGAGCTCGTCGAGCTCGTCGGGTTCGATGTCTATGATGGTGTTCTTGCGGTGAATGCCGGCATTGGCGAAGACGGCATCAATACCGCCAAGGTCGTCGGCGGCAAGTTCGAGAGCCGCATCAAGTTCCGAACGATTGCGCGTGGAGCCTTCGATGAAGTAGACGGGTTCGGGTGAATCAATGGCGCTGATAAGGGCTTTGGCTTCTTTGGGATGAACGTCCATGAACGTCACGCGCCAGCCTTCAGCGGCAAATTTGCGGACAGCGGCGGCACCGATGCCCGACGCTCCTCCGGTGATAAAAACGGTATTTGCCATCTCGAACTAAAATTTTTACAAAATTAATAATTTTACCGTTATCGGCAAAAGTTTAGTTTTTCAAGCATCCCACCGGTACGACATATACCCCGTCTTCGCGGCGGATTGCATATCGAGATGTGCCGGTAAGAACCATCAGAAATGCCGGTGCTTTCATTTTTGTGGTGTCGATTTTCGATGCGAGAAGTTTCAGATTTTTTGCTCCGGCTTCGATATTTTTCTCACCGCCAAGTTTGATTTCAATCAGTCCGTAGTTGCCGTTACGCAGATGTATTACTGCATCGCATTCCAGTCCGTTGCCGTCGCGATAATGGTATATTGATCCTCCTAAAGAATCGGCATACACGCGTAAATCTCGGATGCACATAGACTCGAAGAACAATCCCATAGTGTTCAGGTCGTTTATCAGGTCATTAGGACCGAGGCCCAAGGCGGCGATGCCGATCGAAGGATCTGAAAAATATTGGGTTTCGGAACTTCTGATAGCAGTCTTGCTTCGCAGATTCGGATTCCATGCCGGTGATGATTCCAATACGAATATCTTTTTCAGTGCATCCATATATGATGCTACCGTCAGTCGATTTGCCGCTGCGGAGTCATTGTTTTCTATGTCAGCGCAGATTGTATTGACGGTAATTTGCGCACATTGATTTCTTGCGATGGAGCGTAAAATTCTCTTTGTGCGTTCGGAATCGCGCTTTACGCCGTCGACACGTGAAATATCGTTATTGACAACCGCTTCGTAATATCTGTATGCCATATCCAAAGCCACATCTTCGTTTACAGTGGTCGCCCTTGGCCATCCGCCACGGCAGATAAGGCGGGCGATGGAATCGATATTTAGATTGTTCGTGCCGAAGATGTCTGCATCTGGTGTGGTAAACAAATCTTTTAAGCAGACTTCGCCCGAAGACTCCCCTGATTCAAAAAGGCTCATAGTGCGCATAGTCAGCCATGCAAATCGTCCTGTTCCGGAATGATGAATCTTGCTTATGTCGGGCGGAACAGCCGAGCCTGTGAATATGAATTGACCTTCTTCATCTCTGTGATCAACTTCAAAGCGAGCCGCATCCCATAGTTGAGGCGCGAGTTGCCATTCGTCAATCAGGCGTGGTGTCGCTCCGGCAAGCAATTTCTTTGGCGACAAATTGGCTAATTCTATATTCTGCTCCATATATTCAGGATCATCCATATAGACAATGCTCCCGGCTTGTTGCTCGGCGGTAGTAGTTTTGCCGCACCACTTGGGGCCTTGAATCAGAACGGCACCTACGCCCATAAGGCATCGGCTTAGCAGTTTATCTGCAATTCTGGGTCTGTAATTTTTCATATTTACACAGGCTGTATTTGATGTGGCAAAGATACATAAAATTAGTTGAATTACAATGATGTAGAAGTTTTATTATACAAAATGTGGTAATTTTATTATACAACTTGTGGGTAATTTGTTATACAGATTGTGGCTAATTTATTATACAGTTTGTGGGTATTTATGAATAATATCGAGTACCTGCTCGGTGGTGGTGGCGGGGGAGAGGAATGTCGTGGGGCGGACCGACGGGCGGGCAAGCCACGTCAGTTGCTTCTTGGCATAGACTCGTGTGTTTTTGGCGATGCGGGCAATGGCCGTGTCAAGATTCATTGTGCCGTCGAAGTATGCGAACAATTCTTTGTAACCCACAGTGTTAAGTGAATTGAGATGTCGCAGTGGATACACACAGCGAGCTTCGTCGAGCAGCCCGGCATCAATCATGGCGTCGACGCGGCGGTTGATGCGGTCGAAGAGTTGCTCGCGCGGCAAGTCTATGGCTACTTTGACGATGTCGAACGGTCGCCGCTTGCGCTCGCCTTGGCGCAATTCGCTGTACGGTCGGCCCGCTTGGAGGCAGATTTCCAAAGCGTGAACTACGCGCTTGGTGTTGGCAGGGTCTACCTCGTCGGCATAGACGGGGTCGAGTACGCGCAGCATAGCCATCACGGCGTCGAGGCCGAGGTCGGCAAGCATCGCCTTGACGCGGTTGCGCACGCCGTCGGTTATCGTCGGCAGATTGTCGATGCCGTCTGTCACGGCGTCGACGTACATCATGGAGCCGCCGCACATCACCGCTACATCGTTCTTCCGCCACAACTCCGGCAGAAGATTCATCACGTCTTCCTCGAAGCGGGCGGCGCTGTAGTACTCATCGAGGCCGAGCATCCCAACGAAGTGGTGGCGCACGGCGGCAAGTTCTTCGGCTGACGGTGCTGCCGTGCCGATAGGAATGTCGCGGTATATCTGGCGCGAATCGGCGGATATAATATCACAGCCCAGCCTCGAAGCAAGGTCGACCGCTAAGGCCGACTTGCCCGAGGCTGTTGCTCCTGTGATTACGATAAGTAGCGGACGGTTCATCGGTAGTCACCCGTGCCTACGATGCGGCAGATCTCGACGATCGTAGCCATTGCCTTTTCCATCGAGGGGATGGGCACGAACTCGTAGCGTCCGTGGAAATTGAGGCCGCCGGCAAAGATGTTGGGACACGGCAGACCCTTGAACGAGAGTTGAGCACCGTCTGTGCCGCCGCGGATGGGCTGCACCTTGGGAGTGACGCCGGCATCTTCCATAGCTTTGCGAGCGATGTCGATGATGTACATCACCGGTTCGATTTTCTCGCGCATATTGTAGTACGAATCGGTGATTTCGAGTTCGCAGCAGCCGGGAAATTCGTGATTGATCTTGCGGGCGAGGTGTTCGAGCTCCTTCTTACGGCGCTCGAAACGGTCGCGGTCGTGGTCGCGGATGATGTAGGTGAGCACCGTCTTTTCAACCGAACCTTCCATACCCACGAGGTGATAGAAGCCTTCGTAGCCTTCGGTGTGTTCGGGCGTTTCCCAACGCGGAAGCATGATTACGAACTGGTTGGCGATGCGCATGGAGTTGATCATCTTGTGCTTGGCGTAGCCGGGGTGCACGTTGCGCCCCTTGAAGGTGACGCGAGCAGTGGCTGCATTGAAGTTTTCGTATTCAAGTTCACCAACTTCGCCGCCGTCCATAGTGTAGGCGAAGTCGGCTCCGAATGCTTCCACATCGAACTTGTGGGCACCGCGGCCGATTTCTTCATCGGGATTGAACGCGATGCGAATCTTGCCGTGCTTGATTTCGGGATGCTCCTTGAGGTAGGCCACAGCCGAGATAATTTCAGCAATGCCGGCCTTGTCGTCGGCGCCGAGCAGTGTGTTGCCGTCGGTGACGATAAGATTCTGCCCCTTGTATGCAAGCAATTCGGGGAAGTCGACAGGCGACAGAACCGTGTCGGTCGACTTGTTGAGCAGGATGTCGCCGCCGTCGTAGTTCTCGACGATGCGTGGCGACACGTGGCGTCCCGACATATCGGGCGATGTATCGAGGTGGGCGATGAAGCCTACGGTGGGTACGTCCTTATCGATGTTCGATGGCAATGTGGCCATCAGATAGCCGTTGTCGTCGAGGGTGATTTCGGTGAGGCCCATTGCCTTGAGTTCTTCGAGCAGGTGGCGGGCAAACACCATCTGCCCGGGGGTCGACGGTGTGAGGTTGGTGAGTTCGTCGCTTTGGGTGTCGAACTTCACGTATTCGAGAAATCTATCTATCAGATTCATTGTGGTAATAGATATAGTTTAGGTGAGGGTTATTCTGTTATTCGAGGATGACACGCCAGGGGAATGCCTGCTTCAGTTCTTTGTCGGAGTTGAGGGCTTTGTATGTCACAGACACGCCGTCTACACGGAGGTTCTTGAGCAATTCGATGACATCGGCCTGCATTGAGCCGAGTGCGGCGTACTGAGCCTTGACCGGCTGCATATACTGTTTGGTGATGAGGCCCTGAGTCGACTTGGCGAAGCCGCGGTCGTTGGGGAATGTCACTTCGTAGCTGAGGAACCCGCGATTGAATGTCAGAGCCACGTTGTCGGCATCGGCGTATGCGGCCGCATTGGGCAGAGCCTTTTCGAGCAAGCGAGCCACTTGTTCTTTCACGCGTGGTTCGTTGAGTGCCGAGCCTTTGGCCTTGATGAGGTGGCGAATAGTTTCGCCGGAGAATGAGTATGAAGTCGAGTTGCCGTAGATGTCGGTGAGGTCGAGCTTTACCGAGCCTTCCGAACCCTCAACAGCTTTTACGACCTTGTTGATGAGTTCCGACGGGCCTTGTTTCAGCTTCATAGCCATATAGTAATCCATCAGTTCGTCGCCGAGGCGCGATACATCGATCATAGAGTCGCTGACGGTCATTTTCACTACGATATCGTTGTCGGCAACGAGAGTGCTTTCGTGGCTCAGCGGTGCGGTTACCGATGCCAGTTCTGTCGAAAGCGCTTCAGCAGCTTCGTCGAGAGCTTTCTGCTTTTCGGCCTGCTTGTCGCCGCAACTTGTCATAACAGCCAATGACACCACTGCGAGTGCCACCGACATCACTCTTGCAAACATTTTTTTCATAATTCAGAGATTTGAAGGGTGGATAATCAATCTGTTTTTATCAAAGTCCCTTTACGGGGATTTTCTCGATGCGACGCTCGTGGCGGCCGCCTTCGAATGGAGTGGAGAGGTAAGTTTTCACAATTTCAAGCGCCTTGTCAACCGGAATGAAGCGTGCCGGCATCACCAGTACGTTGGCATTGTTGTGGGCGCGAGCCAAGCGAGCGAGTTCCGGCTCCCAGCACAGCGCGGCACGGATGCCTTGATGCTTGTTGAGCGTCATATTGATGCCGTTGCCCGAGCCGCACATGGCTATACCCGGGTAGCATCGACCGCTTTCCACGGCCTCGGCACAGGGATGGGCGAAGTCGGGATAGTCGCACGACTCCTCGGAGTGAGTACCGAAGTCCTCGTATTCATAACCGTTGGCAGTCAGCCACTCTTCCACGGCCTTTTTGAGCTCGTAGCCGGCGTGGTCGCTGCAAATTCCTATCTTTCCGATGTTCATTTCAGTCATTGTGTTCAGGATTTTATTCGCAAAAATACAAAAAAAATCGCAAAACCACTTGCAATCAAAAAAAAAGTAGTAACTTTGTCACCGCAAAATGCCCGGGTGGCGGAATGGTAGACGCGCTCGTTTCAGGTGCGAGTGCTGCGAGGCGTGCAGGTTCGAGTCCTGTTCCGGGCACCAAACAAAAAAGCAAGTGATTTGATTTCAATCACTTGCTTTTTTGCTTTTAACATTATGTTAGCGTTATGTCAACAGATTTCATTGTCCTTCTAAAGTTGGAGGACAGTCGAAAATATTCATAACGATATTGCAATGAGTTAGCGTTTAGGTATATTACACCAGGTATTAGTCCTAAAGTTTTTTACAATCGGACATATTGCGTAATTCACGCTAAATTCTCATTGGCAACGCTACCGTTGATTTACAGTCGGTCAGCGGACGATGATTTCGGGGTGGGGAATTGTCGGGGTTGGATTGCGCGGGCCCCAGCCGGCTGCGCCACGCAGCAGTTCGTAGAGGATGCCGCCCACGTCGATGCCGAGGCGATTGCCTGGCGACAGTTCGATATACGGACGAAGGATCGGCGCCACTCGCCAATGATTGAGGCTCGGGTCGTAGGTGTTCTGCGCTCCGACGTCGATGCCGAATATTCCGGAGGATTTCCAGCGGAAGAAGCCTCCGAAATTTGTTGTACCGGTGTAGCCCATAATTGCCGGCGGAAGATTACGTACCGGTGTCTGATATTGGCCGAAAGCGTGGAGCGACAGGTTGTCGTTGATCTGCCAGCCGATCGAGCCTCCGAAGCCCCACGAGGTGGTGAGGCCGTGGAAGTAGCCGTACTTTTCGGCATAGCCTGCGGCGCTGAATGTGACGTTGCCGATTGACTGTATGAGGCCGATGCCACCTGTTTCGATACCGAGCAGTCCGGGCATCGACTGCGTAGCGCCGAAAGCGGTGGCTGCACCGCCATTCCAACTGACCATCGCCGCGTTGGTGACCGGTGTCACTTGCCATGAACGTACACGCAGTTCGGGCACTTTGAGCGACAGCGACGTCGAGGTGTTGCCGTCGGCCGGGAACAACGTTGCCGGCATCGGCTTGAGCAAATTTTCGGTCGGAATCGCCGGCAGCGGCGGCTCGAAGTGCGGCAATTCAAAGCCCGTCAGATCGGTCGACACTTCCGATTCTTGAGCGAAGCAGGTGCAGGCGACAATCAGTGATATTATTAACAACCGCAGGCGCATAGCATTCAGGAGGTTTTGATGTGAGCAAATGCTTTTCGCTGCGTGATGAATGCAGCTGTCATCACCATTGCACCGGTGATAGCCCACGAAATCGGATAGACGACGAGCAGCAGGGTAAAGTTGTCGGAGCCGTTGGCGACGGTAAACACCCACACAAGACGCAGCACGCATGTGCCGAACACGGTGAGAATCATCGGCAGCATAGAGTAGCCGAGGCCGCGCATATATGCACCCGATATTTCGTAGGATGTGGCTATGAACTGGAACAGCAGTACTGTTGACAGGCGAATGTAGGCGTAGTGGTAGACTTCGGGGTCGGACGAGAAGATGCCGATACAAGTCTTGGCCTGCCATACGATAAGGACGTTGGCCAAGGCACATCCGGCAGTGGCCAATGCCATACAGATGCCATATACGCGCTTGCAACGGGCGCGGTCGCCGGCGCCGTAGTTTTGCCCGGCAAAGGCTATGGTCGCGGCACAGAATGCGGTGACTATGTAGTAGCAATAAGCTTCGTAGGTAAGCGCTGCCGACGAACCGGCAATAGCCGACGCACCGAAGCGGTTGATAGCCGTCTGGATGAAGATATTCGACACTGAAAATACCATACCCTGAAGGCCGGCCGGGATGCCGATGCGCATCATCTTGCCGAGGTCGCGGCTGTCGACGCGCATACGTCGCGGTACGAAGGTGTACGGATCCGGCTCGCTCATCACGATTCGGATGATAATTGCCGCATTGACACCGTTGGCAATCACCGTAGCGATGGCCACGCCGGCCACACCCATATCGAAGACAGCCACGAACACCCAGTCGAGCACGGCATTGACCACCGTAGCCACGAGCAGCGAGTAGAACGGACGATTGGTGTCGCCGATACTTCGCAGGATTGCCGAACCGAAGTTGTAAATCATTATGAACGGCATGCCGAGGAAGTAGATGCGCAGGTACACCGTAGCGAGGTCGATGACATCGTGTGGCGCATCCATAAATTCAAGGATGGGTCGAGCCAACGAGGTGCCGAGAATCAGCAGCGCTATGCCGCTGACGATAGCCACGACGCCGATGGTGTCGACCGAGCGGCGTACGCCGTCGCGGTTGCGCTGCCCTATATAGTTGGCTATGACGACGTTGGCACCGATGGCCACGCCGAGGAAGAGGTTGACAAGAATACTGATAATCACGCCGTTGCTGCCCACGGCAGCCATGGCCTGCTTGGTGGCATATCGGCCGATGACGGCCACATCGACGGCATTGAACGATTGCTGCAATATGCCGCTGGCCATAAGCGGCAGGGCGAAGAACAAAATCTTCTTTGCCATAGGGCCGTGGAGCATATCCACGCCTTTGCTATTTGAGGAGTCTTTCGTCATAAATGAAATTCATCTGCAAATTTAATAAATACGCCGACATTATTATTCGCCGCACGCATTAAAAAATTGAAAGTGCGCTACTTCGCAGTAACGCACCTCCCTCATAACCAAAATTCAAGTATATATTGTGAGTCTAACAAAACGTTATCCTAAGAGAAAATATGATGGAATTTTTCGTCTCAGTCTTAATTTTTACGATGCAAAATTACAACACGATTACTGCTCGCGCAACAAAATAATTGTAAACGATTATTATTAAACGTTAATCGGTAAATTTATACGTAATATAAGCCACTGACTGGTCGGGAGCATCGTTGTCGTTGCGAGTGAAGCGGCGTGACTCTACTTCGCGGCGCACGGCGTCGCGCACCGAAGCGTTGGTCGCGGCCGGCGGCTCGCCGGTAAGAAATTCCACCTTGGTCACTTTGCCGTTGCGGTCTATATAGGCTTTGACTTTGACAACGCCCGTAACAGTTGACGCGATGCGGCGATATGCGGGCAAGTTCCATCCTCCGTTAACACGCCCCGTACCGGTGCCGTTGAACGAACCCGATGTGCCGTTGGGCCGACCGCTGTTGCCCTGCGCACGACCGTCGTTCGACGTATTGTTGTTGCCGCGTGTATGTGCAAAGGCGTTTTCGGTTGTGGATGTGGCGCGGCGGCGAGCCTCTTCCTGCAACTGTTGGTCGCGGCTCGGGCCGTTGTCGCGATGCTGCTCGGAAGTTTGCTGCTTCACGGGTGACTGACGTGTGGATGTGACCGTTGTAGGCGGTTTGGAGGCCGCTCCGCGATCGGCCACGTCATGGCCGGTGGTGGGCGCCGGTGTGGAAGCGTTGCTTTCCTTCACGGGATTCTTGGCCGGCGCAGCCTGTTCGGCTTTATGATCGGTCTTGCGCGGAAGTTCAGTCACCTCGAAGATATTCTCTTCGACGAGCGCCACTTCATGCTCGCGCTTGGGTGGCCATTGATGTTCCGATGCTTCGAGCGACATGTGCTGTGTGAGCAGCAACGCCAATATCGACGCCGCTATCACACCGGTGGCAAGGAGAGATTTCTGACTCGGAGTCATTGTGCGGATGTTTGTTGCTGAGGTTGTGCAGGTGCTGCGGACGTTGACTCGGACGCGGCCGAGGGTCGAGTTGCGAGTACCATCTTGAGCGAGTTGGCGGCGCCGAGGTTGAGCACGTCGACCACTTTGCCATAGGCCACTTCAACATCGGCATAGACGGCGATGCCGGCATTGTCGGGATTGGCTTCGACGTAGCCTTGCAGCACGGTGACGAGGCTGTCGGCCGGCACGGGAGCGAGGTCGCCGTTGTCGATGCTCACAAAGTATGAACCTTCCTTGTCGACGAATACGCGGGTCGAAGGCTTGTCGGGCACTTGCTCCACGCCTTCGGGGAGGTTCACCTCGATGGCGGTGGGGAACACGTAGGTGGATGTCACCATAAAGAATACGAGCAACAGGAATATGACGTCGGTCATCGACGCCATCGAGAAACTCGCCATCATGTCTTGCGGACGTTTCAGAGCCATAGTTGCTGCGTTTTATTTATTGAGCCGGCTCGTTGAGCAGGTCCATAAAGTCCATTGTGCGGGCCTCCATGAGTCGCATGATCTTGTTGATGCGAGCCACGAGGTAGTTGTAGGCAAACATGGCGGCGATGCCGACGATGAGACCTGCAACGGTTGTGGAGAGAGCCGTGTAGATACCGCCGGCGAATGAGTCGATCTGCGCGGCGTTGCCGGCAGCGGCAATCGAGTAGAATGCCTGCACCATGCCGACTACGGTACCGAGGAAGCCGAGCATAGGAGCGCCGGCAGCGGTTGTGGCGAGCCAGGGCAGGCCTTTCGACAGAGCGGCCACTTCGAGGTTGCCGGTATTCTCAATGGCTACAAGCACATCGTTCATGGGGCGGCCGATGCGGCTGATACCCTTGGCGATGAGGCGGCCAAACGGTGTGGATGTGGAGTGGCACAGGTTGAGTGCGCTCTCGATTTCGCCATCGTGGATGTAGTCGCGGATGCGCTTCATGAAGTTGTCGTCGAGACGCGATGCGGCGCGGAGCACCAGGGCGCGTTCGATGAAGATATAAATGCACACAAGTGCCAACACGGCCAGCGGTATCATGATCCAGCCGCCATCTACGCACAGTTGCCAAAGTGAAGGAGATGCTGTTGCTTCCATTGGAATGATGAGGTGTAAGGAGATGTTTGAGTTGTGAGATTTTTAGATTTGAGGCTCGGGCTGCTTCAGTGCCTGAAGATAGCGATGAATCGTTTCTTCAAGTCCGAGATAAAGGGCATCGCATATCAGCGCATGGCCTATCGACACTTCGTGAAGCCATGGCAGCGACTGCGCGAAGTAGGCGAGGTTATTGAGGTCGAGGTCGTGACCGGCGTTCACTCCGAGGCCCATATTGTGCGCGGCGATGCTGGCTTCGACAAATGGAGCCACGGCTGCGGCGGGGTCAGTAGGATAGAGGTCGGCGTAGGGCTTGGTGTAGAGTTCCACGCGATCTGTGCCTGTGCGGGCTGCGGCGCGAATGTTCTCGACATCGGTGCCGACAAATATCGACGAGCGGATGCCGGCGTCTTTGAGGCGCTCGACGATGGATGTGAGGAAATCGAAATTAGGCTCGACATCCCATCCGGCCGACGATGTGAGGGCATCGGCGGGGTCGGGCACGAGGGTTACCTGCTCCGGACGATTTTTGAGTACAAGCTCCATGAAATCTTCCGAGGGATAGCCTTCGATATTGAATTCGACGCGAACAATC
Organism: uncultured Bacteroidales bacterium; assembly: GCA_937995285.1. Taxonomy (GTDB): domain Bacteria; phylum Bacteroidota; class Bacteroidia; order Bacteroidales; family Muribaculaceae; genus CAG-873. The sequence continues at coordinate 32,653 of CALKKU010000075.1, forward strand.
GGACGCAGCGAGTAGACGTCGGCGCGACGGATGTGGCGCTCGTCGGGACGTGGATGCACCGTGATGCCCTCGGCGCCGAAAGCCTGGCAATCGACTGCCACCTGCTCTACCGACGGACGGTTCTCGCCGCGAGCGTTGCGCAGTGTGGCAATCTTGTTGATGTTGACACTAAGACGTGTATGTGGTTTCTTGTGATTCACCGCTTAATATTTCTCTTTAAATTATGAAGTTATGAGAAAAAATGTAGTAAATTTGTATTC
>CALKKU010000076.1 GCA_937995285.1 uncultured Bacteroidales bacterium
CGTGAAGGCAAGATGGTCGTTGTCGTCGACGACGAAGACCGCGAGAATGAGGGCGACCTCATTGTGGCTGCCGAGAAAATCACTCCCGAGCAAGTTAATTTCATGCTCAAGAACGCCCGCGGTGTGCTTTGCGCTCCGCTCACCATATCGCGCTGCCGCGAACTCGGCCTCGATCATCAGGTGGAAGACAACACGTCGATGCTCGGCACGCCGTTCACTATCACTGTCGACAAACTCGAAGGCTGCTCGACCGGTGTGAGCATTCACGACCGCTGTGCCACCATCCGCGCTCTTGCAGATCCGGCCAGCACTCCCGAGACATTCGGCCGCCCGGGGCACATCAATCCCCTCTATGCTCAGGACGCAGGCGTGCTCCGCCGCTCGGGACATACAGAGGCGGCAGTAGATCTCGCACGCCTCGCCGGTCTTGCTCCGGCAGCCGCTCTTATGGAAATAATGAGCGACGACGGTTCGATGGCTCGCTTGCCCGAACTCCGTCGCCGTGCCGACGAGTGGGGGCTGAAGCTTGTGTCGATTCGCGATCTCATCGCCTTCCGTCTGCGCAACGAGCAACTCGTGGAGCCGGGCGTGGAAGTGGATATGCCCACCGATTACGGACACTTCCGCCTTATCCCCTTCCGTCAGAAGAGCAACGGCCTTGAACATATTGCAATAATCAAGGGCGATGTATCGACAGGAGAGCCTGTTTTGGTGCGCGTGCATTCGTCGTGCGCCACCGGCGACATCTTTGCTTCGAAGCGCTGCGACTGCGGAGCACAACTCCACAAGGCAATGGAAATGATTGAGAAAGAAGGTCGCGGCGCAGTGGTATATCTCAGTCAGGAAGGTCGCGGTATCGGCCTGATGGATAAAATCAAGGCTTATAAGCTTCAGGAAGAAGGCCTTGATACTGTAGAGGCCAATATTCACCTCGGTCATGCCGCCGACGAACGCGACTACGGCGTCGGTGCGCAGATTCTCAACCTGCTTGGCATCCGCAAAATGCGATTGATGACAAACAACCCCGTGAAGCGCAAGGGGCTTGAAGGTTTCGGTCTCGAAATCGTTGAGAATGTGCCTATCGAAATCGCTCCCAACGAATACAACAAACGTTATATGTCGACCAAGAAATCCCGCATGGGACACGACTTGTCGTTGGTGTAAGTTGTTGTGCTATAAATATGCACATTTAAGGCATGCGAAACGCATGTCGTTACACCTATCTACAAAAACGGGTCGCAAGAAATTTGCGACCCGTTTTTGTAATAATTTGCCGACGATTATTGGAGTGTGCCGGCTTCGGCCTGACGAATCATTTCTTCGTCGGCTGAGATGTAGATTTCAACGCGGCGATTCTGAGCGCGGCCTTCGGCAGTGTCGTTGCTTGCAACGTAGTCGGCCATAGGAATGCCCTGAGCGGCAACGCGGCTCGAAGCAACGCCCTTGTTGGTGAGGAATGCCATCACGGCATTAGCGCGAGCGGTTGATACGCGTTCGTTGGCCTGATATGAACCGGTGTTATCGGTGTAGCCGTAGATGTTGACGTTGGTGTTGGGGTTGGCAACGAGCGACTGAGCGAAGCGAGTGAGGTTAGCTTCGGCCTGTGCGCTGAGGACAGACTTGCCTGTAGCGAAGAGGATGCCACCTTCGAAGGTTACCTTGATAGCGCGAAGACCGTTGGAGTCGGTTGTCTCTTCTACAGTAGCCTGATCTGCAAGTTGCTGCTGGAGTTCACGCTGCTGGCGATCCATCTTGTTGCCGATGAGAGCACCTGCACCTGCACCTACTGCTGCGCCTACGGCAGCACCGATTGCAGCGCCCTTGCCGCCGCCGATGAGTGCGCCGATACCTGCGCCTGCGCCTGCGCCTGCGCCGCCGCCGATGAGAGAACCTTTACCTGTGTTGGTCATTGAACCACAGCCTGTTTCGCCTACGAGCATTGCACCGCAAATCACAGCGATGCAAGAAATTCTGAAAAGTTTCATATTAGATGTGTTTAATTTAAGTGGTTTGTCAAAATTCGATTGTTACTATCGTTAAGAACAAATTTACAACCACAAATTTACGAAAACTATCGATAAATCACAAGTCCGGTAGTGCTGTGACTGCACTTCCGGACTGTGACAAATAAGTGAATCGAGGATTGGATGTATTTATTTTGAGTTTACTTGAGCCAATCTGTAATGCGCTTTTTCACAAGCGACGTGTCGCACAGAATGCGAATAAATTCTTTTGTGGCGGCATTTTTGTATGAATCTTTGAGCATCTGAACGCAGCCTTGCATTCGACTGCCGTCGTTGCTCAGAGGTACGGCCACAAGGTCGTCGGTGTCCTCGGCGGCCGATGCCGACAGGATGGTGTACATGCCTGTGTTGCGTACGAGGCGGAGTAGGGGAGTGACTTCATCCATTTCGGCGCGGACGTTGAGCGACACGCCGGTGTCGGACAGTATATTTTCCAAAGCGTTGCGTGCCTGAAGGCCTTTGGCCGGTAGGATTATCGGGGTGTCGACTAATTCACCGATGGCAATATGTTCCCTTTTTGCAAGCGGACTATCGGATTTTACGATTACCGACAGCACATCTTCAAACAGCAGGTGAGATTCGAGGAACGGATAATGTCCTTGCGGACGGAATGAAAGTACGAAATCGAGTTCGCGGCTCATCAACCGGTCGATCAATTCGGTCATCGGTTTGTAGACGATGTTGAGGAATATGCCCGGATAGAGTTTCATGAAGTCCTTCAGAGTGTCGTGCATCACCATATTGAAAGAGTGGGTGACGCCGATGCTCAGCGAACCGCATTTGAGCGAACGAAAGTCCTCCATACGTCGCACGCAGTTGTTCGACGATTCGATCGCTTTCTTGGCGAACGGCAACAGTTCCTTGCCGGCTTCGGTCAGCAACACCTTGTGGGAATTGCGATAGAAAAGGGCAACGCCGAGCTCGTCTTCGAGCAATTTGATGGTTTGCGAGAACGTACTCTGGGTGACGCACATCTCCTTGGCCGCCTCGGAGAAGTTGAGCAACCGAGCCGCCGACACGAACGATTTTAAGTAGCGAAGTTCCATACAGGGTATCGATGACATAATCAATTATCGACTACAAAGGTAATGTAAACTTTTCAAATTATCGCGTGGCGGAGAATGCGTATTTTCTGAAGCAGAAGATGGGAACGGTGACACCCACAAACATCAGCAGCATCACAAGCGAACAGATGAATCCGTTGTAGGTCAGCTGATAGAGATAGTGGATAAACACATCTTCGGTGCGGCTTTGGACGCACAGCAGAAACGCTTGTACCGAACGGTAGGCGTACATACCCGGAACCATCGGCAGCAGTGCCGGGAACGACATACTTTCGGCCGGGGTCTTCCAGTGAGAAGCTACCGGAATGGAAAGAAATCCGATGACGAGCGCGGCGATGAAACTGCCCGACACTATTGTCATATCCATATTTCCCATCAGGAACGTGCGCACACCATGCCCCGCGGCTGCCAAGATGGCACAGCCCGAGAATGCCTTGTATGGTACGTTGCTGATGCTGCCAAAACCTATCGACGCTATTGCGGCGAAAAAACAATCTTCTATAATAGGTAACATTGTACTATCGTTAACTTTTTAAATTACATCATGTGTGCATTCATAAGCAGCAAGCCTATGTAGAGGCCTACGGCAAGGCAAATGGTAATCATACATGAATAGATGAGGCGGCTCGTGGCACAGATATAGTGACCGTTGATCAAGTCGCTTATCGAGTTGAGGTAGGGAATACCGGGCACGAGATACAGCACGCTGGTGGCCAATGCAATATCTGGCGTAGTACCGAGATTGAACACATAGCATGAGCATGACAATACGGCCGACAGACATGCACTGATGATAATCGCAGGCAATGCGCTGATGTGCCATGTGCGGATGAGCTCGCGTTTTACATAGAAGCCTGCGGCTGTGGCGATTGCCACAATCAGCATCGCAATCCAGTCGCCGTTGAACAGTCGGCAGAACGATGCGTTGGCCAATGCCGTGAGCGTTGTCACGACGGCAAACGGAATGCGCGGCGTGGACACAACGTGCTTATACAGCGCTATTGCTTCGTCGAGAGGTATGCGGCGGTCGTAGCAGTTCCAACTCAACTTACTCAACTCTGTGATTGTGTGATAGTTGGGTGCGGAATTGTGAACCGGCTTGCTCACAGTGGTTGTACGGCCGGTGTCGATGTCCTCCAACACAAGTTCGATGTGCAGCGGGTACATATTCACGCGGGCGGTACACCCGTAGGCTTCGGCCATACGCAGCACATTCTTCTCGATGCGGATGGTTGTGGCTCCGCATTCGAGTAGTGTTGCCGCATATTGCGACAGGAACACGCCCACGCTGTTATCTTTTTCACTCATAGTTTAGTCCTCGTCGTCGTTATAGCCGTAGATGGCATCGATAGAATCATCGTTGAATACTACATAGTGATGACGACGGTTGAGTACCTTGAAACGGTGATACAATGCGTGTCCGCAGATTACGGCAACGACGAAGATTACACATGCCAAGATAACCCATGCTCCAAGTTGACTCTGAATAAATACTGTCTGATGCATAACTCAAGTTTTATAATGATTAGATTTTGTTTGTTTTGATTTTTCGATTGCAAAGTTACCTACATGCGCCATTCCCGTAAAGCAACGATTAACGGTTGTTCCAATACCCGGTATTGAAAAAAACGAACATCGTTTTTGGCGCTTGAATAAAAATGTCGTACATTTGTACATCGATTGCAACGAACCGCATTATCGATTACAATTATCACTAAATACTAACCTAAACAACAACCTTAAAATTAAAAGCACAATGAAACAGCCCCTACTCTTAGGATTGGCAGTACTGATGTGCGGTGCAGGTGCAGTGGCTCAGCCTCGTAGCGCCTCCGCTCCTCAGAAGTTGCTCAGTGCTCCTGTCGGTCTGATGGCACCCGTATGGTCGCCCGACGGCAAGCACATCGCAGTCACAAGCGATAACTACACCGGTATTATGGTAGCGGATGCCGACGGTTCCAACCTGCGCATCGTCACCAACGCAGAAGGCGCAGGCTACAAGATGACCTGGAACTCGGAGTCAGCCATCGTAGGCCGCACCAACATCGTTGAACAAGGCCGTATGATGCACGAGATGTATTCGTGGAACATCACCAACAACAAGGCTACTCTCGTGATGCAGAAGACTCGCGGTATGCAGGCTCCCACATTGCGTGCAGCCGGCCTCCGTCGCGGCGCTCTCAACATCTACGAACGTATGATGGCCGATCCCTCGCACGTTGCCGATCAGGTAGCCGCTTTGGGTCAGTTCTCAGGCTCTATTATCATCAATCCCGCTCTGTCGCCCGACGGCAACCGCGTTGCCTTCCAAGTACCCGGCAAGGGTATGTGGATTATCAACGCCGACGGCACCAATCTTCGTTCGCTCGGCAAGGGTTCGCACCCCGCATGGTTGCCCGACAACGCTACTATCGCTTATACAGTCGTTACCGACAACGGCGATCAGTACACATCGTCGACTCTCGTTGCTCTCAATGTAGACAACGGCAAGAGTATGACCATCACTTCACAGCCCGACATGCTGCCCCTCACTCCGGCAGTATCACCCGACGGCAGCCGCGTTGCCTTTGAAAATGCCAAGGACAATGCCATCTATGTAGTAACCCTCAAATATTAAGCCACATGAAAACGACATTATCTCGCCTTGCCAAAGGCACCGTCATTGCTGCAATGTCGCTTGTGGCAATGCCTCAGATTTCGGCTCAGAAAATCGAAATCAACGACTGGAAACTCTTCGTCGATCCCGGTCACTCGGGTACAGAGAATCGCGGCCTTTGGGGATATTCCGAAGCTGAAAAGACTCTCGGCGTAGCACTCGCCATCAAGGACTACTTCGAAACATACACAACACTCGTCGACGGCGAAACTCTCAAACTCTGCCGCTACGACAAATCGACTATCGTCGACCTCGAAGAACGCTCCGATATGGCCAATGCATGGGATGCCGATTTCTTCTACGCAATCCACTCCGATGCTGCCGGCGGCGGTAACAACACCACCGTTACTCTCTTTGGCGGTTGGAAAGAAAACGGCGTCGAAATCGAAAAGACTCCTAACGGCGGTAAGGCCTACGGCGACATCCTTTGCCCCAACCTCTCCGGCGTGATGCGCGTTGAGACCCGCGGCAACTGGTACGATCGTTGCTACTATGACCGCTCCGATGACCATGCAAATCACTATCCCTATCTGTCGGTCAACCGTCGCACCAACATGCCTTCACTGCTGAGCGAGGGCGGCTATCACGACCTTGCCGTACAGCAGCAGCGCAACCTCAATGCCGATTATAAGCGCCTCGAAGCATTTGCTGCATTCCAGTCGCTTCTTACTTACATCGGCAAGGAAGTGCCCGCACAGACACTGATGACAGGTATGATCTACAACTCCGAGAACAACCAGCCTATCAACGGCGCTGTTATCACAGTTGGCGACAAGACCTATACCACCGATACTTACGAATCGCTTTTCAACAACTACACCCGCAATGCCGACCTTATCCACAACGGTTTCTACCTTTTTGAAGGTCTTGAGGCAGGTGCCGAACTTCCCGTCACCATCACTGCCGAAGGTTTTGAACCTTACACCGGAACAGTGACCATCAAGGACGGCAAGACTGTTGAAGGCGCCAAGTCGACCGACTTCGTTACCTTCCTCGACGTGGCTCTTACCAATGCAATGCCCGCCAAGGTCGCTTCGATTTCGATTGAGGATCTCGAAAACGTAAGCTCACTCCGTCCTCTCGTTATGACTTTCTCGCGCAACATGAACCGCGAGACAGTCGAACAGGCTTTCTCTATCAACAATGGTGGCGAAGTTGCCCTTACATGGGACAACGACTACGTGCTCAACATTGACCTCAGCAAGCTCGAACCTTGGATGACCTACACCATCACCATCGATGGTAGCGTTGCCAAGAACAGCCAGACCGACCAGTTCTTTGACGGCGACGGCGACGGCGAGCAGGGCGGCAACTACACTCTCACCTTCACAATGGCCGAACCCGATGTAGAAGCTCCTTACGTAGTTACCACATATCCTGCTGCTGAAGGCGAAGCTCTCTTCACACAGCGTCCGCCCATCCGTCTTGAATTCAACGAAGAAATTCAGTTCAATGACGACAAGAACGGCAATGCCATCAAGGTTGTGGACTCCAAGGGCAAGGAATATGCCGGTACACTTTCTCACGAAGTTATCAACGGCAACTCCGTACTTACATACTACCTCAACGAAGATCTCGCATCTGACGTTGCAGTCCTCGTAACTCTCGAAGGCGGTCTCCTCGACCTCTTCGACAATGCAAGCGAACCCTATGCATTCCGCTTCCTCACTGAATACCGTGCAATGACCGAAAGCGAAATGATTCAGCCTCTCACATCTAATGAAGGTATGTGGGCTCCCGGCGGCTCCGGCTCTACTTCGGGTATCGTCAATGACGAAAGTCTTGCGTTGACACTCAACGTAGGTCCAGCTACCGATAACCGCACTTCGTTCGGTATCTACTACGTATTCGACGAAGCTTCGTCGGGCAACAATTACTTTATCCGCGACCACTATCCCGCAGGTACAAGCAACTACAAGAAGGACTATGACGGCTACCTCACAATGTGGGTTTACGGTGACGGCTCGAACAACTCTGTTTCGGTAGCCCTCCGCTCACTCCCCGACGGTGTGAAGTATCGCAACCCGTTGATGCCCCTTAACTTCCGCGGTTGGAATCTCTTCGTATTCGACCTTACCAACGATGCAGTAGGCAACATTTCAGGTGCCAACCAGACGCTCCAAGGCGACAGCCGCTGGTGTTTGGACGCTATCGTTGTTAAGCACGAGGCAATGCCCGATGATGTTGACGAAGACGAATGGGTTGAACAGGATTGGATCGGTACTGTAGGTTTCAACAGCCTCCTCTTCTCCAAGTGGGATAGGGATGCCGAACGTACAGCGTCTATCGAAGATGTTAAGTTCCCCGTTGACGGTGTCATCAGCATCGACGCTAACGAAAACGCTCCCGTTGAATACTTCAACCTCCAGGGTATCCGCGTTGAAAATCCCTCGAACGGTATCTTCATCCGTCGTCAGGGTACGCAAGTTACCAAGGTCGTTGTAAAGTAATCGACAACATATAGACAGCCGGCCCGCGTCGATGCATCGATGCGGGCCGGTCTCTTTTTTGTTAAATATCTTCATTGGGTGTAGCGCGGCCTTTAGACTAATTTTCGTAACTTTGTACTACTTATGAATGTGTTTCTGCAAATCGAGAATCTGACGAAGAGCTACGGCGACCGCTTGCTCTTTGCCGACGTCACTTTCGGTGTCAATGAAGGTGACAAGATAGGTATAGTGGCCAAGAACGGCATCGGTAAGTCGACATTGCTGTCGATAATTGCCGGCAATGAGGATGCAGATTCCGGCACGGTGACGTGGCGCAACGGACTTCGTGTGGCATCGCTTCCGCAGAAGCCTACGTTTGAAGGCAATCCAACCGTGGCCGAGGCGGCCTTGATGAGCGACGACCCGGTTGCCGCCATTGTACGACGCTACGAGGCGGCAATGCTTACAGGCAATGATGATGAATTGCAGACAGCCATTCACGATATGGATAATGCTCGCGCATGGGATTTCGAAGATCGTTTACGTCAGCTACTCACTCGTCTGAAGATTATCGACTTGTCGCAGCACGTGGATTCGCTCTCGGGCGGTCAGCGCAAACGCGTGGCTCTTGCAGCTGCTATTATGCGCGAGCCTGATATCCTCATCCTTGACGAACCTACCAACCACCTCGATATTGAAGTCATAGAGTGGATTGAGAACTATCTGAAACGTTCGCGTGTGACGTTGCTCATGGTGACGCACGACCGCTATTTCCTCGACCGCGTATGCAATCGTATTATCGAAATAGACAACCGCACTATATATACTTATGACGGCAACTACGACTACTACCTGCGTCGCCGAGCCGAACGCATTGAGGCTATGACAGCCGAACTTGCCAAGGTGCGCAATACTCTGCGGCGTGAGCAGGAATGGATGAGCCGTCAACCGCAGGCTCGTGCCGGCAAGGCAAAGTTTCGCATCGACTCATTCTATGAGCTCAAGGACAAGCAGGCGGCCGGCATTCGCCCCGAGAAGAACGTAAATCTTGAAGTTGAGGCCTCGTACATAGGTTCAAAGATTTTTGAAGCACGTCATATCAGCAAGCGCTTCGGCGCCAAAGTTATTCTCAACGATTTCTCCTACACCTTCGCCCGCTATGAAAAGGTAGGCATAATCGGAGCTAACGGCGTGGGCAAGTCGACGTTCGTGAAGATGCTTCAAGGTATTGAAAAGCCTGATTCTGGTACGTGGGATGTCGGGACTACGGTGCGCTTCGGCTATTACAGTCAGGATGGTATCTCGTTCGATTCGCGCAAGAAAGTAGTCGATGCCGTCACAGAATTGGCCGAAGAAATTGATATGGGCGACTATCGTCTGTCCCCGATGCAGTTCCTCAATCGGTTCTTGTTCAACGCTGCGGATCAGCAAAAGTATATTGCCACGCTCAGCGGCGGTGAACTCTGCCGTCTTCACCTCGCGGTTGTGCTGATGAGTCGACCCAACTTCCTTATCCTCGACGAGCCGACCAATGACCTTGATATTGTCACTCTCGGCATTCTCGAAGAATATCTCGCCGAGTTCAACGGTTGTGCCATCATAATAAGTCACGACCGCTATTTCCTCGATAATATAGTCGATCATTTGCTTGTGATGGAAGGTGACGGCGTCGTGAAAGACTTCCCCGGTACGTACAGTGAATATGCCAAGTGGCGTGCCGAAGAAACAGCACGTGCTGCGGCTCAAGCCCCTGCCGACACTAAGCCTGCTCAGGAACGTCGCCACGTTGAGCGTGCTCCGAAGATGACATATAAAGAACGTCAGGAATTTGAGGCTCTCGAAAAGGAGATGGCCGAGCTTAATGGAGAAAAGTCGGCGCTCGAAGCTCGTTTTAACTCCGGCGAGCAACTCACCGACGTCGCAGCACTCTCGGCTCGCTACGAAGAAATCAAAAACATCCTTGACGAAAAAGAACTCCGCTGGCTCGAACTCTCCGAAAAAGAGTAGTCGCTTGATTGCAATGCAATTTTATTTGAATTTGAAAAATAATTTGTACATTTGCACTACGTACTTTTGCAAATTATCTGAAGCGTTTCAAACTGTATCTTGAGGGTGTTTACCGGTTGATTGTGGACAGGCAGTCATTTGGTGTAAGCAAGGTAAAAGTGAATATCATCCCACGCATGCTCATTTTATGCCATAAGTCAAATCAGGGATGGATGAGACACTAATGTACTGTATTTTATGCTTAAATTTCTTAAAGAATTTTCATTGCTATTGATCGCAGTTGTAATGTTTGCATGTAGCAATGATAAAGAAGATGAACCACAGGTGTCTTCAGTATTTCAGGAAACAATCTCAATGCCCGGTATCATCACTGTGAAGTTGTCTCCCAAGTCTCAAGAGGTCTTTTGTAATGTTGAGGTCGGTTACTTCAATAACTATGAAAATGAAGAATATTGGACAACGGATTGGAGTAAGGGCGCTTTGAAGTTCACTGATAACGACGAAGAATTGGTGATTGGTGGAAATCTTCGAATGAGCTACTTTGGTGAAGTGTCATCAATAAACCGAATTGACAGACTTCCATCTGTCGGCAAATGGAACAATGGCAAAGTTTTGGCTAAAAACGGTGGATATATTATAGAAGGTACAATTAATGGTAAGTTATATTATTTCCGCCTATATATATCCGACCTTACTAAGAATGCAAGTGGAAAAGTGGTTGGCATTACGTATGAGTACCAACAATTTGTTCCAAATTGTTGATATTTGAATATTTTCATTGTTATTAAATATTGACATAATGCGATGGGTGTAGTAGCATGCGTTTTGTATGCTTTTAATACTCAATATGCTGTGTTATAATTAGTTGTGTATAAGCGATCGCTGACGGGCCGAAGGCTCGCCCCTACACTTGCCGGCTTTCGCTGGCATTACGTTAATTTTGGAACACCCACAGTAGCACTGAGAATATTAGTTGTTATCAGCAATCGGGAGGAAGGTGTGCCGACGGCGAAGAGGCGTATGTCGCCGCGGCCGTCGGTGACGCCGAGGCGGCGGCGTACTTCATCGGCTTTTATGCCGAAATTGCGGGTCGTGACACTCGCATGCGGATACTGCGATTTGTAGCGTTTGATGTTTTTTGATGAGTATTCGCGGATATCTATGATACGGTGAACTGTTCCCGGGAACTTGTCGTTAGCCGTGACGCCCCACCAAAGTTGAGTGTTGGCGTCGAAGCGGCTTAGTCCGAAGCGCTCGGCCAACAGGCGAAATGCTCCGGCTTTCATTACGGCAGGGTAGGGATCGAAGATATAGTGGCCGACTTCAGGCAGTCCTGTCGGTGCGTCAGCGTGTGCTTCGTTGCGGCGTGTGAATGTAAATTCGCTTACGCTATCATCATTCAGAACCGTCAATGCTCTTACGGGGACGTTGTCGTAGTTGTCCGGCGGCACAGCATTGAAATCACACACGGCGACAATCTCCTTGCACTCTGTCGTGGTGCCGGTGACTATTATTTCAGTCGCTTCGGGCAATGCACGTGCGGTGTGAGTGATGTCGAGCATGGGCGAGGCTTTGATGATAAGTCGCGAGGTGATTCGGCGAATCAGCGGAAGCAGTTCAATAACGTCTGGTCGACATTGATCTATGGCATAGATGCGGCCTCCGTCGTCGGCACGGCGGGCAGGGTCAATGAATATGCAGTCGTAGTGTAGGTCATTGTCAGCAGCTTCTTGCAGCCACTTGGCACAATTGGCATTGACGACTTCAAAGCCCGGAATTGAGCGAGAATTGTGGCGCAGAGCATCGGCGACAACCGGGTCGATTTCAACGGCTGTGACTTGTGTGGCGCAGTGTCGGGCAATGTACATTGCGTCAATCCCAAGCCCTGCCGTAAGGTCGGCCATTGTTGAGCCGTGCGGCACGAGGTTTGCGTGCAATCGTGCAAGGCGCTCCGATGTGCATTGTTCGCCCGACAGTCGAGTAGGGAATATGAACTCGGGGGCGTCGCGCAGTGCGCTACCCACTTTGGAGCCGAACCGTCCGCGGCATTCTATTTGGAGTATCTCGTCATCGCGGTCGTGTCCGTATTTGAGCAGCAGAGCAGCGGGTGATTCGCCTTTGTGCCGTTCAATCCAGGTGAAGAAATCGTCGTCGTGTCGCATTACTTTGTGATATAAAAAACAGAACTGTGCCAAAGCATTTTGACACAGTTCTGTATATAATCATTACATAGTTGTTACCTGATACAATCAGCCTTTGATAGCTGCGATACCGGGGAGTACCTTGCCTTCGATGGCTTCGAGCAGAGCGCCGCCGCCGGTCGATACGTAAGATACCTGATCGGCGAGGCCGAACTTGTTGATGCAGGCTACAGAGTCGCCGCCGCCAACGAGTGAGAACGCGCCGTCCTTTGTTGCTTCAACGATGGCATCTGCGATTGCACGTGAGCCGGCGGTGAAGTTGTCGAATTCAAATACACCGGCAGGACCGTTCCAAAGGATGGTCTTGGAGGTGCGGATAACCTTGGCGAATGCTTCGCGGGTCTCGGGACCTGCATCAAGGCCTTCCCACTTTTCGGGGATGCTCATTACCGAGCATACCTGAGTGTTGCAGTCGTTGGAGAAAGCGTCGCCGGCAACGCAGTCAGTGCCGAGTACGAGGTTCACGCCCTTATCCTTGGCTTTCTTGACGATGTCGAGAGCGAGATCAAGCTTGTCGAGCTCGCAGAGTGATACACCGACTTCACCGCCCATAGCCTTGGCAAATGTGTAGGTCATACCGCCGCAGAGGATGAGGTTGTCGACCTTGTCCATAAGGTTTTCGATGATACCGATCTTGGTCGATACCTTGGAGCCGCCCATAATAGCGGTGAACGGGCGCTTGATATTGTTCAATACATTGTCAACGGCGGTCACTTCCTTTTCCATCAGGTAGCCGAGCATCTTGCTGTCGGCGTCGAAGTAGTCGGCGATAACGGCTGTCGATGCGTGGCGACGGTGTGCGGTGCCGAATGCATCGTTTACATATACGTCGGCATACGAAGCAAGGGTCTTGGCGAAGTTTTTCTGACGTTCCTTCATTTCCTTCTTGGCTGCGTCGTATGCGGGATCTTCTTTGTCAATGCCTACGGGCTTGCCTTCTTCTTCGGGATAGAAGCGGAGGTTTTCGAGCAACAGTACCTGACCGGGCTTCAGCGCGGCGGCGAGGTCGCCTGCAGCAGCGCAGTCGGGAGCAAATACAACGTCAGTGCCGAGAGCTTTGGCTACGGCGTCCTTAATCTGAGAAAGCGACATCTTGGGGTTAACCTTGCCTTTGGGCTTGCCCATGTGCGACATGATGATGAGTGCACCACCGTCGGCGAGAATCTTCTTGAGGGTGGGGAGCGCACCGCGGATGCGGGTATCGTCGGTGATATTACCGTTTTCGTCGAGGGGCACATTGAAGTCAACGCGAACGATGGCTTTCTTGCCGTTGAAATTGTAATTGTCGATAGTCATTATATTGAATATTAACGAGTTGATAAATTCTTCTGTAGTGATAACGCCACAGTTGCGCTATCGGTTGCAAAATTACGGAAAAATTTCGATAATCGGCCGATTTTTAATAAATATTTGCGGCATCGAGGATTGCCTTCATCTGCCCGGCCATGGCGGCGGCTTTCTCGGCGGCTTTTTCGGCAAAGTCGTCGCCTGCCGATGCGTGGATGATGCCGCGTGATGAATTGACCAGTAGTCCCACTTCGTCGATAAGTCCGTATTTGCATACCTCTTCGAGGCTGCCGCCCTGAGCGCCGACACCCGGAACGAGGAAGAACGAACGCGGTGCCAAGGCTCGCACGTTGCCGATGTATTCGCCGCGTGTGGCGCCGACTACGAACATCATGTTGATTGGTGAGCCCCAATGCTGCGCACGCTTCACCACGCGTTCAAACACATAGTGTCCGTTGCCGTCTGTAATCATTTGGAAATCTTCGCTGCCTTTGTTCGATGTCAGAGCGAGCACCACTGCCCACTTGTCTTCAAAGCCGAGGAACGGTTTCACCGAGTCTTCGCCCATATAAGGAGCCACGGTCACAGCGTCCACGCCGGCTCCTTCAAAGAAGGCCTTGGCGTACATTTGTGCCGTGTTGCCTATGTCGCCGCGCTTGGCGTCGGCGATGACAAACTGTTCGGGGTACTTCTCTTTGATGTATGCGACTGTCTTTTCAAACACATCGAGACCGGCTGCGCCATAGGCTTCGTAGAATGCCAAGTTTGGCTTGTAGGCAACGGCATAGGGCGCTGTTGCGTCAATGATGGCTTTGTTGAATGTCAGCAAACCTTCAGTGCCTTTTGAAGCCAATGATTCGGGCATCTTTGCCGGATCGGGGTCAAGGCCGACGCACAGGAACGAGCGCTTGTCCAGAATGTGTTTTACGAGATCTATACGTTTCATATCGTTGTTTTTAGATAATATTTCGGTTATAATTCAGCCGCTTTGAGACGTTCGGCATTTTCAGTCGAACTGAGGTTGTAAATCAATTCGTCAAGATCGCCGCCGAGCACACCTGCGAGGTTGTGGGTGGTGAAGTTGATGCGGTGGTCGGTGACGCGCCCTTGCGGGAAGTTGTAGGTGCGGATTTTTGCCGAGCGGTCGCCGGTAGATACGAGTGTACGACGCTTCGAGGCGATGTCGTCGATATACTTCTGATGTTCTTTGTCGTAGATGAATGTACGCAGGCGGCTTAGTGCACGTTCCTTGTTCTTTGGCTGGTCGCGCGTTTCGGTACATTCGATGAGAATTTCTTCCTCTACGCCGGTATTGGGATTTTTCCACTTGTAGCGAAGTCGTACGCCGCTCTCCACCTTGTTCACATTCTGGCCGCCGGCACCGCCCGATCGGAATGTGTCCCACTTGATTTCACCTTCGTTGATTTCGACATCAAACGGTTCGGCTTCGGGCAGCACGGCTACCGTAGCCGCAGAAGTGTGGATGCGGCCTTGTGTCTCGGTAGATGGCACGCGCTGCACGCGGTGCACGCCGCTCTCATATTTCAGTACACCGTACACTCCGTCGCCGGTCACGCTTATCACGATTTCCTTGTATCCGCCGACAGCACCTTCGCTCGTGGATGTGATGGCTGTGGACCATCCGCGATTTTCGCAGAATTTCAGATACATCTTGGCGAGGTCGCCGGCAAAGAGAGCCGCCTCGTCGCCTCCGGTGCCGGCTCGGATTTCGAGAATCGCATTGCGGTCGTCTTCAGGGTCGTTAGGCACGAGGAACAGGCGTATTCCATCGACGAGCGAATCAATTCGGGCAGTTGCGTCAGCCACGGCTTTGCGAGCCGATTCAAGTTCGTCGGCTGACGGTTGCATCTCGATCACCTCGTTGTAAAACTCTACATTCGACACCTCGCTCTCGTATTCCTTCATCAGGTCGACAATGCGGCGCAGGTGCTTGTATTCTTTGGTGAGTTTTACAAATCGTTGTTGGCCGGCAGCGACGGCCGGGTCGCCGAGAAGCGTTTCAATCTCCTCATATCGAGTGATATGCGTCTGTATACGTGGCAGCAGGGAAGAATCTAACATCGGATAAACTTAATTTCCCACAAAGTTACAAAATTCCCCCGCAATCCACAACCTGCGTTGCATGCGACCGGTTCAGGTACTCTCTAAAATGGCATTTGGACTTTTAAACCTTGTTTGTGGCGAGCATTTCGGGGAATGTGGGGATGTCGCGGAGGAAGGTGTAGCCATCGCCGGTGAAGCGGCAGCAGTAGTGGCGCAGGCCGTTTGTCACGATGAGAAACGGCGCACCGAGTACGGAATTATATTGAGCTATCTGATCGAATACCGCTGCGGTGATGCGTACCGTAGTGCGCTTGTATTCGACAATGCACAGCGGCCGCAGAGAGTTGTCGTAAATGATAGTGTCGCAGCGGCGGCGTGTGCCGTTGAGCGAAAGCCCCACTTCGTTGGCGATGCGCGACGGCGGAAACTCGCGATGCCCGATGAGGTATGCCACGAAATGCTGGCGCACCGTTTCCTCAGGAGTCGTCACAAACCATCGACGGCGCAGGCGGTCATAGATTTGCTCCGTGCCGCTTTCGTCGGTTCGCGTCGGTATCTCGGCCGGCGGCAGGTTGAGTGTGTCTGTTTTTTCTGTTTCGGACATCGTATTTGAAAAATTCTGTGTAAATTTACACATTCTTAGCCGAATGGCAATAACAAACCTACACAATACACCATGGCTCAGCCGACAATAACATTTGATGCGCTCCTGCGTTCGATAGCCAACAAGGATATTCGCCCGATATATGTGTTCCACGGCGAAGAAGGCTATTACGTTGATCGCCTCGGGCAGGCGATCGAAGAATTGCTGCCTGCCGAGGATCGCGACTTCGCCCTGACGACGATGTATGCGCCGCAGGTCGAATCGGCTGCTGTCGTGGACATGTGTCGCTCAATGCCTATGATGTGTGAGCGCCAGGTAGTCATCGTCAAGGAGGCTCAAAATGTGCGCAGCGAATGGTTCGAGCGCCTCGTGCGCTATGCGCAGTCGCCTACACCGACTACTGTGCTTGCCATATGTGCTCGCGGCGGAATGGTGAAGAACAAGGCTCTGCTCGATGCCGTGAAGGCCTCGGGCGGGGTGGTGTACGAATCGCGCAAGCTTGCCGATTGGCAAGTGCCGGCCGTGATTGGCAAATATATAGCATCAAAAGGATTGACGGCTGAGCAGAAGCCGCTCGAAATGCTTCGCGATTATATCGGCACCGACCTCAGCCGTCTGTATAATGAAATCGACAAGTTGGCCCAAATTCTCGGACCGCGTGCTGCCATCACTCCCGAAGCCATTGAGCGCAACATCGGAGTGAGCAAGGATTACAACAATTTTGAGCTGACCGATGCCATCGCCTCTCGCAACGTTGAGAAGGCGTTCCGCATAAGCAAATACTTCGCCGCCAATCCGCGACAGAATCCGCTGCCCGTGACGGCGTCACTGCTTTTCAGTTTCTTCGCCGATTTGCTTATGGCGTACTATTCACCCGACCGCAGCGACCGTGGCATTATGAATGAACTCGGCCTGAAGAGCGAAGCGCGTCTGAAGCGAATAAAGCTGGCTATGGGCAATTACAATCCGTTCCAGATTATCGACATAATTGATTCTATCCGCCGGTTCGACTGTCAGAGCAAAGGCAACGGCTCGCGACAGAATGCCTACGACCTGTTTAACGATTTAATTTATCGCATACTTACGACAACAGGCAAGTGAAAATTCACTTGCCTGTTGTCGTATAATTGACGATTGTCGGATTACTGATTCGTCAATCGAATACTCCTTCCACGCTTTCTTCGGTCGTCTCCGGCTCTTCGGCTTCGGAATATCCGCCGCAGAGGTTTACGTCGTCGGGGAATGTGAATGTCTTGCTTTGGTCATAGGGCAGGTGCGGGTCGGCATACACGCGATTCATAAACTTGCCATAGATAGGCAGTGCCATCGATGCGCCCTGACCTTCAGCCATAGAGTTGAAGTGGATGTAGCGTTCTTCGCCGCCAACCCATACCCCGGATACAAGGTCGGGCGTGAAGCCCATGAACCAACCATCGGCATTGAAGTTCGTCGTGCCGGTCTTGCCGCCCATCTGTGCCGTGATGTTATACGGAGCGCGACGCAGGCGATTGCCCGTACCGCCGTCGACTACGTTGAGTAGCATCGACAGGATGCGATAGTAGCCCGTGGCGGTGATGACCTCGGTCTGTTGTGGTGCGAACTCGCTGATTATATTGCCGTTTGAATCGGCGATTGCCGTCACGAACACGGGATCGGAGCGCATACCGCCGTTGGCAAAGGCGCTGTATGCCGTCACCATTTCCTTCACCGACACTTCGCATGGGCCGAGGGCAAGTGCCAGCACTGCCGGCAGGCTGTTGGTGATGCCGTAGGAGTGCATGCGGCGCACAAGTTCGGCCGGCGACAACTGCGCCATCAAGCGAGCCGAAATCCAGTTGTTGGAGTTGGTGAGCGCCCAACGAATCGACACCATCTCGCCGATACGTGAGTGCCCGGCATTGCGAGGCGACCACGGGCGACCGTTTTCGTCGTAGAACGTAGGTTGCGAGTTAAGCAGTTCGTCACAGGGCGTGAAGTCTGATTCCATAGCGTATGTGTAGAGGAACGGCTTGATCGTAGAACCGATCTGGCGGCGACCCGTCGACACCATATCATATTGGAAGAAGCGGAAATCGGGACCGCCGACATAGGCTTTCACAAAGCCTGTCTGCGGATCCATCGACATAAAGCCCGTGCGCAGGAAGCTCTTTGTGTACAGAATAGAGTCGCGCGGTGTCATCGTCGTGTCGACGGCGCCGTTGTAGCTGAACACAGTCATTTCGACCGGCGTGTTAAATTCGCGTTCGATTTCTTCTTTCGAACGACCTGCTACGCGAGCTACACGAGCACGTTCGCTCTGATTGATTGCGTTGCGTATGAGTTGGTTGCGAGTGGCGGCGCTCAATTCGGTGGAGTTTGACGAGTAGGGCGCTGTTGGTGAATTGCGCTTCTCGCGGTTGAACTGCTGTTGCAGGTAGCGCATGTGTTCGTTCACAGCCTCCTCTGCATAGGTCTGCATACGCGAGTCGATGGTGGTGTATATGCGCAAGCCGTCGGAATAGATGTCCCACTTGGTGCCGTCGGCTTTGGGGTTCTTGTCAATCCAGCCGTATAGAGGATTGGTGGCCCAGGCAATGGAGTCGTCGACATACTTCTGGCCTTCCCATTGCTGGTAGTTGCCGCGCTCGGGCTTGTGAGCTGTGAGATAGCGGCGAAGTTCTTCGCGGAAGTAGGGCGCAAGGCCTTCCTTGTGGTCAACGCGGTGGAAGTCGAGCGTCAGTGGCAGGTTCTTGAGCGAATCGCACTGAGCGGCGGTCAGCATATCGGCCTTGTACATCTGGTCGAGCACTGTGTTGCGGCGGCCGAGCGCACGTTCGGAGTGGCGCACGGGATTGAAGTATGCCGGGTTCTTGACCATACCCACGAGTACGGCTGCCTCTTCGATGTTCAGGTCGCAGGCATCCTTGTTGAAGTACACTTTGGCAGCGCTCTTTATGCCCACGGCATTGTAGAGAAAGTCGAACTGATTGAGATACATCTTCAGAATCTCGTCCTTGGAGTAGAAGCGTTCGAGCTTCACGGCTATCATCCATTCGATAGGTTTCTGTACGGCGCGCGACAGGAAGCCGTCGCTCGGCGGAGTATAGAGTTGTTTGGCGAGCTGCTGAGTGATAGTGGAGCCGCCGCCCGAGTTCTTGTGGCGGAGCAGTACTGTCTTGATTACAGCACGCGACACGGCTCGCAGATCTATTCCCGAATGGTCGAGGAAGCGGGCGTCTTCGGTGGCGATCAGAGCGTTTACCACGTTGGGCGATATTTCATCGAGGTCGGCATACACACGGTTGCCCGAGTTGCGGAAGTAGCGCCCCATTTCCACACCATCGGCCGAATAAATCACCGAGGCGAATTTGTCCTGAGGATTGCGTAGTTCCTCGATGGGCGGCATATAGCCTATGACACCGTTGTACACGAGGACAAAGAACAGCAGCATGGCCGCGATTCCTATTCCGAATGCCCACCACAAAAGGCGAACTATGTGAGCCGTCTTTGAAGTCGGGCGAGCCGCCGGATTCGTATTATTGGGTTGTGCCTGATTGGTCATTACAGTCATTATGATAGATTAGATTGTGCAAATTTATATATTTTCCGCGATATATCATTGTTTCGGCGCGATACTGTCGGTAGTTACCTTTGGTTTGGGGCGTGGGAACAGGCTGTCGAAGTCGCGGCGGAACATAATACCGATACCCTGTGTTGTCGCCGCCGAGCGCACGTAGTAGTTCTGGTCGTTGTAGCGGTTGTAGGCTCGCAGCCGCCATGTGCCTTGCGGTGTGAGCAGATATTCGATGTCGAAATCGCCGATAAACTGGTTGGTGTTTAGAGACTTGTCGCGATAGCCGAAGTTGCCGTTGAGCAGCAATCTGTTGTTGAGCAGTCGGCTCGACAAAGCCACATCAACCTCCACGTCGCTGAAGTCGCCTCGGTCGCTGCGCAGGTTAGGTGCGATGCTCCATTTGTCGCTTAACTTGCCGAGCATATTCGAGATCTGGCTGCTGATCGTAGATGCCGCAACGGAGAATATCTCATTGCCCTTGGTGGTCGACGCCATATAGTCGGGCGTGTAGAAGCGGTTGAGTGCAAGCAGGTAGATTATCTGGCGGCTCATCATATCTTCGGTGGATATGATTGATTTCACCTTGCGATAGGTGTCGCTCGACAGAGTGGGGAAGCGCAGGTCGAACGAGATTTCAGGCTGACGCATATCGCCGGTGACGTTGAGCAGGGCGTGAACCGGCACGTTGGTACGGTTGAGTTCGCGATCTTGGGTGAAGGATTCGTCAAGGTCGCTCAGGTTGGCGTTGAGCGCATAGACAGCTTGCAGATTGAGTTCGGCCTGATAGGGGTCGCCCTTGAATGTGATGGAGCTGCCAGGCTCGATGGTGAAGTCCTTGATGATGATGTCCTGTAGTGTGAAGTTGTAGTTGCCGCGGTCGAGTGTGTATGTGCCGCGCATACCGAGGAAGTTGTCGGTCGAATTGTACTGCATCGACATATCACCCGAGCCGTATGCCCTGATGCGGTCGCCGCCTATTGGATCCATTACTATTATGAGCTCGGCGTCGGGAGTGATGTCGACCTTTATGTCCATGATGTAAGCCGATGGCTCGTCGGCATTGGCTGCCGAGCGGCGTGCCTGATATTCCTTCACCACAGCGGGCGTATCGTCGACGTTGAGCAGCGAATCGGTGTTGTAGACGGTGCGGTCGTTGAATGTGATGAAGGAGTATTGCTCGGCTTCGAGGTGATCCGACAGCACGAATGTGAATGTAGAATGTGGTGCTGTGGCCATATCAACTCCGATTTCGACAACGCCGGGACGCCCCTTCACAGTCGCGCCGCCGTTGCCGTAGATGATGCCGTACCAGTCGGGATTGAGGCGTGAGTTCACGTTGTAGCTCAGGAAGTCGTGCGCGTCCGATACCTTGAATTCAAACACAGGTGAATGAAAATAGTCGTGGCGCAGCCAGCCGTTCAATTTTGCTGTGTGGCCGTTGACGTCGGCTATGGTTATGCCTTCGAGATTGATCAATCCCGGGGTGATGTGAATTGAATCCGTAGCGGTGTACCATGTGTTGGTGAAGTCGATTTTGAGTTTTAGGTCCTCGGCAAACACGTCGCCTTCGAGGTCGATGTCCTTGAATGTGCCGAACAGTCGGGCCTTGCCCGATACATAGCCTGTGACGTCGGACGTGAAAGCCTGCATGAACGGCTTCATAAATCCGACCTTCACGTGTTTGGCGTCGAAGTTGAGGTCAAGCGCCTCGCGCATGGCGAAGATGTCGCCCCAAATGTGCGAGTGTTGTCCTTCGGGATTGACGATGTCTGCATCAAGGAAGAACGATTGCCGATCATTGTCCCAATGGGCCGCTACGTCGGCATCGCCGAGCGTGCAGTAGTTGTAGCCGATTGAATCGACGTGCAGCCCCGTGGTGCTGAGAGCCGGCATCGACGACAGGGCGCGCGTGGCTGTGAAGTCGCCGCTTGCGCGTCCGCCGATGAGGGCTTTGTCGATTTCGAGAGTCTCGAAGATTGATGCGAGGTGAATATTGCGCAGCGACACGTTGAGCGTATCGCTCTCCGACGGCGATGCCACGCCGGATATGGCGATGCTTTGCTCTCCCGATTTCAGTGTGAAATTGTCGGCCGTAATGGTGCGGTCGCAGTAGCCGATAGTCGACGCTCCGAATTCCCACACGTCGTCGCCGAATGTTATCTCGCCCGGATTGAAGTCGGTGTTGATGCACATACGCTGCTCCTCGTCGCGTTCGAGGGTGGTCGAGAAATTAATTTGGCCGTTGAGCGGTATCTTACGGTCGATGAGCCAGTCAATACGTGTGTCCAGACGGTTGTCGGCTCCGCTCACTCCGACGACGGCAACCATCGGACCTTTCTTGGTCGGCATACGTGTCGTGGCATAAAGCATCGCCCGGTCGTCGGATGTGTCGATGACCGCGTCGGCCACTGTCTGCTCGATAATTTTGTCGCCCTGTTGCAAGTATGGCGCATCGACGGTCATGGTAGCCAGGCCTTCGACGGCATCGACCGATGCGGTTATATTAATAGGGTAGATTATCTGAACGGGCAATTTGAAAAATTCCGACAACTTCTCGGCATTCGAGAGAGTGATGTTAGCCTCAAATTGATTGAGCGGCCTTAGGTCTTCGTAGTGCGTGGTGCTCTTGGTGAATAGCGCAGGCGTGATGTGAGCCACCATATCGCTGAGCGTCTGAACTAATGTCGACGGTGCTATATGGCCCTGAACCGAGCCGTTGAGAAAGTCGGACTCGATTGTCGCAATATCCTTTGAGCCGGAGCGGTCAAGACTTACCGACAACCGGTCGATGTTAAGTCCCGATTCAGTCGAATCTACAAACGCTATGTTGCGTACATCGATGTATCCGTTGGCATCGTCGACGGTGCGCCCCGACAGATGTGAATTGATTGCGGCACACGCACGGTAGCCTTGATATTTCTCTGAAAGCCCGAGCGTAGCAGGTTCGAAGTTGAATATGTTGCCGTCGAGCGACAACTCATAAGTGCCGCTGATCACGGCGTCGGCATTGAGTTCGAGCACGGCCGCAGGGTCGTCCGATACAATATTCACTCCCGCTTTCGACAGTGAACCGTCGTAGTCGCAGTCGATGCTTATATCGCTGTAATTATGTTCTTTGTATGTAAAGTTTTCAATGTCTACGTGGCCGCCGGCACCTGTCACTTTCGATGCGGCGATATTGGCGCTTGCCGAGGCCGATGCGGTGACTGAGCCGAGGTCGCTACGTCCGGTCAGGCGGCCGAGGTCGAGCCCGGTAATGTTCACATCACCATCGACGGCCATACTCTTGTATCGGTCGGGCGTGGTAACGTTACCTTTTACGGCCAGCGAGGCATTCAGAGCGTTGGCCTTTAAGTCGGCAGATGCGCCGTCGGCGTTTCCGGCGGCCGAACCGAAAATATGAATGTTGCCTATATGGCTTGCGAATTTATTCAGCTTGTCATTTCCGAGTGTTGTGAGCACTTGGGCTATGTCGGGTGCATTGGCTCGTATGTCTATGCTCGATAACTCGGCATCAATATCATCCTTGGAACGGTAGTTGTCGACCTTGCCTGCAATGTCAATCGATGTCCCGTTGGTGTCGTTTATGCCGAGTGATTTTATCACTACGTCGCGTGGCGACAGGTCGATGTCAAAGCCGATGTTGATGCGTCGGTCAATGTCGTTGAATGCCGGAACAATGCATGCGAGATCGCTGAGCGACACATAGGCATTGCCTTGCGGACGGATGTTTATGAAATCTCCGCTTGATGCATCAGTCGTTGTGAAATCGTTGATATTCAGTTTCAGCGGACGCAGTGCAAGGTGTGATTCAGGTAAGTCTATCGACAGTTCGCGTACCTCCACATCTTTGCTGCTTATGGCTACACAAGCATCGGCTTGCAACCGTTCGAGGCTGAATCCCGAGTGCTCCGTGAATGAAAATGACTCGAGTGCTACGTCCCACCGATCGCGACTGCCCTGTCGCAGATATGCGTGCAAGTTGAGATTGTCGATCTTTATATGGTTTGCGTCGAAGCGGTCGCCGAGCGGCTGTTCCGAGCGTACGTCGTAGGTGATATGTCCGTTGGTGAGAACGACGGTGCCGATACTCAGGTCAAACTCCCGCGGAGGCTTGTTTTGTTCTTTGGGTTTCAGGCGGTCGATGATGCCTTGAATGTTGAGCGGAGAATCCGGCGTCTGTCGCCACAAGGCCATTGACGGCCCTTCGACGACTGCGTAGTCGAAAACGAAGCGTCCCGATCGCAAGAATGTGAACACTTCGAAGCGAGCCGACACACGAGCCGCTTCAAACGCTCGATGACCCGAATCGTCATTGGCATGCAAGCCGGTGACTGATATGGTGTTGAACGGCTGATACGACACGCGGTCGATTGTCACCTCAGTGCCGAGCAGATTGCTGATCTGCACGCAGGCCACGCGGCGAAGTGCATCCTGTGCCCACGGGGTGGAAACTACCACATACACACTCATAGGAATGCCTATGAGCACAATCAGCAACGCTATGATTGTCGTCTGAATTATCTTGTGGAGTTTCTTCATAATCAAAGCGCAAAGTTACGAAAAAACTTTGTGAAGATTTTACTGTATGCGGCGATATATGTAGCGGGCGAGGCCGAATATGTAGCGGCGAAATCCGGGTTGATAAGCCAACAGTCGTTCGAACCAACCGAGCCTGTGGCCGATAATCCTCACGGCTGCTCCTACGTAGAACATTGCGAACAGCGTGCCGATGCCGATGATCTGCCACTGCCACGAGCCGAAGAAAGCGAAACTCGCTATCACGCCGAGGACCACCAAAGTGGTGTCGACGCATATTTTTACTTTCGGGAACTCGGCTCCAGTCACTTTACAAATTGCCACCGGAAGTCCCTCGCCGGGCATTGTGACACTGCCGCAGCGTACTTCGAGAGCAATGCCGAGAGCCAATATCGTGCAGCCTGCAACTTGCGCCACGGCCTTGTAGACCAACGTGTCGGGCGCGAGCCACGATGTAAGCAACATGTTGAGGTCGAGCAACATACCAAACACAAAGCCGATGACCAACTGAAACAGTTGTACCCACTCGAAGCGGCGACGAAGAATCAGTATCTGCCCCACAACAAATATGGCGTTCATAATGTAGGTGTACTGGCCGATGGTGAGGGCGGGAACCATATCATCTGCACCGGCCATTTGGAACACGTAGGGCAAAACGCTTATGACACTCGAACCGAGCATTGAACGTACACACACTGCGACCCCTACGGTCATAATAAATAGTGAAATCAACAACAGCAGATGCTGCCAACAAAACGAGATCACCTCGTCCTTAAATTTTCTGTCTTTTCCCATAATCGACTGCAAAGTTACAAAGTATTGCCGAAATAACGGCCGAAAATTAGGTGCTACCGCTTAAATTTACTATCTTCGCACTAAATTTAACGCCAATAAAAAACTGCCTTATGAAATCTTGTTTAATACCCGCAATGGCCGGTGCCATGGCCATGGCTTCAATGATATTTTGCAGTGATGTCGCTGCTCGCGACCTTGTTATATTGCACACCAACGACACTCATTCTCAGATCGATCCTACGACAGACGACCTCGGTGGTGTTGCCCGCCGAATGGTGCTCATCGACAGCGTGCGTCAGGCTCGCAAGAACGTTATGCTCATCGATGCCGGCGATGTGGTGCAAGGTACATTGTACTTCAATCTCTATGGTGGAAAGGTGGAGCAGCAACTGATGAACCGTATGGGCTACGACATCCGCATCCTCGGCAACCATGAGTTCGACAACGGCGTGGATTCGCTCGCCGCAGTTCTTGCTCCGGCCACGGCCGAATTTCTTTCGACCAACTACGACCTCGACGGCACGGCACTTGCACACAAGTTCAAACGCTACACAGTCCGCGAATTTGAAGGTCGCCGCATAGGATTCATGGGTATCAACCTCGACCCCGACGGTATGATATTCGCCGACAATTCGGTTGGTGTGGTTTATCGCGATGCCGTGGAATGGGCCAACCACACCGCTTGGTGGCTGCGCAATATCGAAAAGTGTGATATGGTGATAGCAATTACCCATATCGGTTACAGCATGTCTGTCGCTCCCGACGATTGCATTCTTGCCAAGGAATCGCACGGCATCGATGTAATAATAGGTGCACACTCGCATACGGTGCTCAATCCGGCTGTTATTGTCAAGAATGCCGACGGTCGAGATGTTCTCGTCACGCAGACAGGCAAGTCAGGTAAGTTCCTCGGCGAACTTGATATTGACCTCGACAACCTCACGGCTTCGGAGCATCTTATCCCTGTCGATTCGCGTCTTGATTCTCGCATTGATCCTCGCTTCAGCGAAGAACTCGCTCAGTACGCCCAAGGCGTCGATTCACTGATGACAAAGGTGAAAGTGGGGCGCACGGCGTCGGCTCTTGATGCCAAGAGTGCGGCTTTGCTCAATTGGTGTACCGACTACGTGTTGTACCGCGGCAGTCAGATAGCCTCCGACGTAGATTTCGCCATACTTAACAAAGGAGGCATTCGCAACGGTCTGCCCAAGGACACCATCACCGAAGGGCAGATCATCTGTATGCTGCCGTTCACCAACCGCGTGCAGGTCATCGACGTCAAGGGTAGCGACTTGCTCGAAGCGTTCCGCATTATGGCCATTGCCGACGGCAACGGCGTCAGCGCAGGTGTCGATATAACTTATCACGAAGGCACTGCCGAGAATAAGAAGAAAGACGCTTACGTGGTGTCGGCATTGCTCAATGGCAAACCGTTCGACCCCGACAAGACTTATCGAGTGGCTACAATCAACTATGTGGCCGAAGGCAACGATGATATGAAGTCGCTGCGCAACCACACTCTCGTGGCCGAAAGCCCCAACATCCTTTTCAACGACATCCTCGACTACCTGCGCTACGGTGCCGGCAAGAACAAGACTATAAAACCGTCGAATACAGTGCGTATGCACACCGACAAGAAATAACACTTCAAGTAAGACAACTTCACGATGATAAAGCGACTATCCATAATCTCGTCGGCCGTAGCTGTTGCAGTGGCAGCCCTGGCCGTCACACCAAATCTGCTGCGTAATATCGACAAAACAGAATGCGACCGTTGGGTCGATTCGGTCTACAATTCAATGACCGAGCGGCAGCGCGTCGCTCAACTTGTATTTCCCAAGGCTGTGCCAACGCGCGGCGAAAATTCACGGGCATCAATCAAGACTCTCGTTGACAAGAACGATGTCGGCGGCTTGTTGTTTACAGCCGGCACGCTCGAACAGTACGTGGAGATGACCAACTACGCGCAGAGCATCGCCAAGGTGCCGTTGCTGATGACGTTCGACGGCGAGTGGGGCTTGGCAATGCGTATCAGCGACACACCCAAGTACCCGTGTAATATGGCTCTCGGCGCAATTGCCGATCCGCAGTTGCTCTACCGCTACGGTTATGAGATGGGGCGCCAATGTCGCCTCGTCGGCGAGCACGTTGACTTCGCTCCGGTCCTCGATGTTAACTCCAATCCCGCCAATCCCGTCATCGGCTATCGCTCGTTCGGCGAAGATCCTCAGCGAGTGGCTGCACTCGGCACCGCGTTTTCGCGCGGCCTCGAAGATGCCGGCGTTCAAGCTGTCGGCAAGCACTTTCCCGGACACGGCGACACATCGACCGATTCACATAAGGAAAATACCCGGGTAAATCATTCGCTCGACGTTCTCAATTCGGTCGATCTCGTTCCGTTCCGCGATTTTGTCAACAACGGTCTCTCGGGTATTATGACCGGGCACATTGTAGTGCCGGCGCTTGACCCGACAGGTCGCCCGGCCTCGTTGTCTGCCAAGATGACTACCGGCCTGCTTCGCGGCGAAATGGGCTTTGAGGGCCTTATATACACCGATGCTCTCGGTATGAAAGGTGCCCACCTCGAAGGCTTAAATAATGCCGTGGAGGCTCTCAAAGCGGGAGCCGACGTATTGCTTTCGTCGCCGACACCGGCTACCGACATTGATGCCATCCTCGCGCAGGTGCGAGCCGGCAAGATTTCACGCGATGTCATCGAGCAGCATTGCAAGCGAATACTCCGCTTCAAGTGGGCGCTTGGCCTTCACAAGGAGCAGCCCATAGAACTCGCCGGTCTGCCCGAACGCATCAACACTCCGCAGACTCAAGCATTGATGAGCGACCTCGCTGCAGCTTCGATTACAGCGTTGTGGAATAGAGATAACGTTCTTCCCGTCGGTGACTTGGCTCATAAATCAATTGCTGTGGTAAACATCTGTGATACACCCGACAACAACTTTGCCGAACTCTGCTCACGCTACGCCAAGGTCGATATCTACTCCACGCTCGATGCCAAGTTTTCCCACGCCGTGCTTAATGAAATTCGCAAGCACGACATAGTCATTGCCGCCGTCTATTCCGATGCGCCGATATGTCGCCACGCCTATGCACAGCTGGCCGATATGCCGTCGCTGGTGAGCGTGTTTATGATGCATCCCTACAAGATGAGCAAATTCCACAGCACCCTCGGCAAGTCGAAGGCGCTGATACTTGCTTACGATAATCTGCCCGAGATGCGTTCCGCAGCCGCTATGGCCGTATTTGGAGGTATCGAAGTCAACGGCACATTGCCCGTCAATCTGCCGTATGTGGCTCCGCTCGGCACTGGCGTGCACATTGCAAAGACGCGCCTCGGTTACACATCGCCATTGGCCGAAGGAATGCGTCCGTCGCTGACCGATTCGATTGATTCAATCGTTGGGCACGCTTTGACTGTCGGTGCATTTCCCGGTTGTCAGGTGCTCGTTGCCCGTCACGGCAACGTGGTGCTCGACAAGGCATACGGCAGCGTCACAAAGGGCGGCGACGCCGTGACCCGCTCCACAATCTACGACCTTGCATCGGTATCGAAAGCCACCGGTACTCTTCCGGGCATTATGAAAGCCTACGACCTCGGAATGTTCTCTCTCGACGATTGCGCCTCGACTTATCTGCCCGGTTTGCGCGGCACGGGCAAGGACTCTATCAGAATATCGCAACTGCTCTATCACGAATCGGCTATGCCGGCTTCGCTCAATATGTATAATGTGATGATGGATACCGCCACCTATGTCGGTCGACTGATTACAAACAAACCCGATGCCGTTCACTCATATAAAATTATGGAAAATGCCTGGGGACAACCCGACGCGCGTGTCCGCACCGATATAGTCGCCGATGCCGCTTCTGCAGTCAATCCCGTTGAGGCCGCTCACGGCATGTGGGTGGGACAAGCTGCATTCGACACTATCATGGGACGCATATACAATATACCTCTGCGCAGCACTCCGCGTTACAATTATTCGTGCCTCAACTTCTGCTTGCTGATGGATATGGAACAGCACCTCACCGGGCAGCCCCACGACCGCTTCGTCACCGACAGCATCTGGGCTCCGCTCGGTGCTTATAACGCTTGCTATCGTCCGACGCTGTCGCACAAGTTGTCGCAAATTGCTCCCACGGAGTACGACAACTACCTCCGTCGTCAACTCGTACACGGCTATGTCCACGACGAAACGGCTGCCATGCTTGGCGGTGTGTCGGGCAATGCCGGTGTCTTTGCATCGGCCGACGACCTTGCCAAGCTGTGTCAGATGTGGCTCAACGGCGGTGTGTATGGCGATGCCCGCGTACTGTCCGAACCTACGGTGAAGTTGTTCACAACGGCCAAAAGTCCCACATGCCGTCGTGGCCTCGGCTTCGACAAGCCCAACGTTGAAGATCCCGACTACTCACCTACATGTGAAGAAGCCGGCGCATCGGTTTATGGTCACCTCGGGTTTACGGGAACAGTATTCTGGGTCGACCCCGAAAACGATATGTTCTTCATATTTCTAACCAACCGCGTCAATCCCACTCGCGACAACGATGCCTTCGATGAAGTGAACATTCGCCTCGAACTATTCCGTCAGGTTTATAAATCTAT
This sequence comes from uncultured Bacteroidales bacterium, assembly GCA_937995285.1. GTDB lineage: Bacteria > Bacteroidota > Bacteroidia > Bacteroidales > Muribaculaceae > CAG-873. Next base: position 29,848 of record CALKKU010000076.1, read on the forward strand.
CGCAGAATGACAATGAAACGTTTCTCTCTCATACTCGCCCTCGTGGCGCTACTCCTTCCGAATACAGTATGTGCCGCCGAGCGCAGCGATTCTGTTGCAGCACATCACCGCGTTGCTCCTTATGCCATGCGCATCGGCGCGTCGGTGGCATTCAACGCCGGCCTTACCGAACTACTCAAATCGTCGGTACACGAAATGCGTCCCGACCGCAGCGACAACGACTCGTGGCCGTCGCGTCACACTTCGTGGGCGTTCAACCTCATGTCCGTCGCTGCACACGAACTTTACGGATATTCAGGTTGGTGGGTAGTTGGTGCGCATACAGCCGCTAATGCTGTTGCCGTGCAGCGTCTGCTCAGCGGCAATCATTTCCCGAAGGACGTCCTTGGCGGCGCTGCTGTCGGCATAATATCCACCGAGTTGGGCTATCTGTTGAGCGACCTCATCTTCCCCGGTTCGCGACAGGCGTTGCCATCGGTGGCAAGTGACTTCCTGCCTACGCTTGATGCCACCACTACGGCTATGTTTCCGCTCACCGGCGGCGCCGAAGGCGTCAGCGCTTGCACCGGTATGAACACCTCGCTCCGTTCGTCGTTGCCGTTGAGTGATTGCTTCGGCGTCACGGCGGCTGTAAATATGCGTTCGATGCCGATGTATGCCGCCGGTCAATATCTCACGCATCTTGATGCCATAGGCTTCGGCGCCGGCGTTATGGGTAGCATCGAAATGCCGTGGCGACGTTGGAGCGCGGAAGCTCGACTTATGCCCGGCTTCCTACACAACTTCCACGGTGAAGGCGTAAGCCACCCCAAGATGTCGTTCACAATCGATATCACAGCTTCGGCAGCTTGTGCGCTTACACATTCAACGTCGGTGGGCTTTGAAGCCGGTTATCACTATTGGGCTCTTCGCGATGCCGTGTCGGCTCTGAGTGTGGGAGCGTTTACGCGCGTGATGTTCTGAGTGCCGCACAGCTGCGCACACCTTCTTTCACCTTGTAGCCGGTCCATATAACTACCATCGACATCACCGGTGTGAGGTAATTGAATACGCAGTAGGGCAGGTAGGTGAGGGTGGAGACACCAAGCACTGTCGCTTGTGTCACGCCGCACGAACTCCACGGAATCAGCGGCGATGTCACTGACACTCCGTCCTCGATGGTGCGACTGAGCAACTTGTCTTCCAATCGGCTGCGACGGAATACGTTGCGAAACATATTGCCTGAGATAATCAGTGACAGATATTGGTCGGCAGTGCACGAGTTCAGGACTATGCCGGACACGAGCGTCGAACCGATAATTGATGTCGGTCGACGAAGCCCCTTGGTCAGTCGTTCGGTGATTGTGTGCAGCATTGCCGTGGATATGAGCATCCAGCCGAACATCAGCGCACTCAGCACTAAGAATATCACAGGCATCATTCCCAGTATGCCGCCGGTCGATGTCAGCACCTCAACGGCTTCGACGCCGCTTGTGTTGACGTAGCCGTACCACACGCTCGAGGCCATTTCCATGAGGCTCATATTCATATCGTGCTGGAATACGTATATGCCGACAGCGCCGAGCATGGCACTCACGGCCAATACAAGCAGTGTGTTGACACGCATCACTATCAGTGATATAGTCACAGCCGGGATGACGAGCGTCCACGGCGTGATGTTGAATGTCGATCGCAATCCGTCGATCATCTCAAGCGAGCCGCAGACAGTCACTGCATCGCTCAGCCAACCCTTTAGACCGAACACAAGTAGCGCAAGTCCCATAGCCGGCACGGTTGTAATCATCATATATCTTATGTGTGTGAACAGATCGACACCGCAAGTCGATGAGGCGACGACCGTGGTATCGCTCAGCGGTGACACCTTATCGCCGAAGTAGGCGCCAGAAATCACCGCACCGGCAACCCAACCTTCACTGTAGCCCATCACCGAGCCTATGCCCATAAATGCCACACCGATAGTGGCTATAGTCGACCAAGAACTGCCGGTGAGCACCGACACTACAGAGCACACCGCGCATGTAGTCAGTAGGAACCAATGAGGATTGAGCAATTGCAAGCCGTAGTCGATAAGTGTCGGCACCACGCCTGCGAGCATCCATGTCGTGGCCAGTGCGGCAATACATATCAGCATCGGCACGGCAGGCAGTATCTGACGAGCGCTGCGCGACAAGCCTACGCGCAGACTTCGTCGCGTGAGGCTGCGCTGCGAGAGTGCCAACACAAATGCTAAAGCGGCGCTGCCGAGCAGCGTCACCTGCGAGTAATCCGATATGGCCTGAGGCCCCATGGCGATGATAATGACGATGAATGCTATCAGCAGCACCCCTACCGGCAGTATCGACGCCCACAGCGCCGGCGTCGCTTGTCGCGCCGGCAACTTACACAACAATCTTTTCAATTACCTTAAATTATATACTTAAACTAAATAAATGAAATCAAACTAAGCGAAATCAGCCGCAAAATTAATCAAAATTCCCCAATCCAGCAACAGATAATTGCCGCCTGAAATAATCGGCATACATAGAGGTTAATTTTTAGAACTAACTGTCAACTTCGAAAAAATAGAAGATTATAGGTCAAAACATAAAATTATGTCGATTGTCGTAATTTACTCCGTTTAAAATTTGGTCAATCAAAAAATAATACCTAACTTTGCAACGCTTTTGAGGAAATTACTTCCGCCCGAAGCAACGATTCGCTAGCTCAGTTGGTAGAGCACAACACTTTTAATGTTGGGGTCCTGGGTTCGAACCCCAGGCGGATCACAAATTAAGCCTTAAAAATCAAGCAGTTATCGAACAAAGATGACTGCTTTTTTATTTCCAATGATAAAGAAGCCAATAGACTGCGACAACGAGCAACTTTTCAAATACATC
>CALKKU010000077.1 GCA_937995285.1 uncultured Bacteroidales bacterium
CAAACATACCGCAGCGCCCGCCGTAAACAGCCATTTGTAGAGCGGCGAAGTCGGAAAACCGCCCGCCGCAAGCGGAATCACCACCCCTGCCGCAATCAGCAGCAAGCCGACACTCGCCGCAAGCGAGCACACGGCGGCACGGCGGGTGGGCGTGCCTTCAGTAGAGAGATTTTGTGTCATTTGATTATATATACGTCCTCGTTCGGACGGTTCATATTGTACTGCTCACGCACCACCTGCTCCATCAGTTCCGGGTCGGTCGACAGGCGCTTGTTCAGATCCGTGTAGTAGCGCAGCGTATCATACTGCTGCTCCAACCGACGGTCGAGCGAATCGATCACACGCTGATATTCCACGCGTTGCACCACCGACGCCTCGCCAAACAGGAAGATATACAGCATAAACAGGAGGCACGCCACCGTCGGAATCGACAGATAGCGCCGCAGCCACGACTTGCGCTTCACGCCCTCCGTCACCACAGTGCCGCCGGGCTGTTCCGCACATTGCTCATCATTCTTATCCTTCTCCGCTGAAGCCATTGTGGAAGTGAAATAATTAACATTCCGATTATCACCGCAAAGTTACTCATTTTTTTCTACACTTTTATTAATTTTGACCGCTTGCGAAAATTTTGTAACTTTGCAAGTCGTATAAAACAGTCGATTAAAGAGATGAATGACAACCGTACACAACGCGTGCAGGACCTGCTCCCGGAGCCTACGCTGAGGCGTCTGCCTTGGTATTTGGCTCTGATGACCACTCTGCGCATCGAAGGCGTCGAACACATCTCCTCGACCAAGATGTCCGAAGAACTCCATGTCGACTCCTCGCAGATAGCCAAGGACCTGTCATTCATCAACATAAAGGGCAAAACCCGCATCGGCTACGACGTCGCCGCCCTCGAAGAAGCCCTGCGCTCGTTCCTCGGCTTCAGCGACCGCCACGACGCCGTCATGGTAGGAGTAGGCTCGCTCGGCGCCGCACTTATGCAAGACTCCGGCCTCGGTCGCTACGGACTCAACATCGTGGCAGGCATCGATACCGACCGCCGTGTCATCGGCACCAACATCGCCGGCATCAAGGTTTATCCGCCCTCCGAGCTAAACCGCCTCGTCAGCAGCCTCGGCATCATCATCGGCATTGTGGCCGTACCATTCGAGAGCGCACAAGCCGTCGCCGACGACCTCATGCGTGCCGGCGTCAAAGCCCTGTGGAACTTCACACCCACGCGCATCCGCGTCCTTCCCGGTGTTGTTGTCACCAACACCTCCATCTATTCACACCTGGCCGTGATGTACAACCGCCTGGCCAACACACCGGCCTCGGCCGACGACCAACTCGAATCATGAAAATAATCCGCGTGGAGACATACGGCGACATCGCCTCGGCAGCACTCGCCGCCGACTCGGCATGGCGTCCCCACCGCCGTCCGCTCTTCGTTCCCGACGACACCATCACCGGTGGCCGCCCCGTGTGCTGCGAAATCCGCGTAGCACTGCGTATCGACCGCCTCGGCAAGAACATCGCCGAGCGCTTTGCCGAGCGCTACATCGGCGCCATCGGCTTGGTCAACCGCATGTGGTGGGGCGACGGCGACTCCGTCGAAGTGTCGATTATGGACGATGCCCTCATCCACGGCGAATGGCTCGACCTCCCCGCCGACAATCACCTCCGATTCACCCTTGACGACGCCCCGGTCGACTACACTTATCCGTGCGAAGATGCCTCACACCTGTTGGCACAGCTCTCCGCTGCCGGCACATTCAAGACCGGCGACGTCATCATCCTCCCCGGAGCGCTTCATACTTACACTCCGGCAATCGACTCGCAGATACTCGCCACAACAGCCGACGGCACCCCCATTCTCGAATTTTCCATCAAGTAAACGCACTATGATGCATCGCATATACTCACTCCTTGCGGCGACATTGCTCACCGGAGCATGCGCCAATGCTTTCAGTACATCAATATACACCGGTTCATCGCTCCTCTCGTCAGGCCGCTGGGTGAAAATCGCCACAACAGCCGACGGTGTGTATCAGATCACCTACGACCAACTGCGTCAACTCGGTTTCGAGAAGCCCGAAGACGTACAAGTCTACGGCTACGGCTCCACGATGTTCACCGACCACACCATGAAGTCGACACACCCCGACGACATCATACCCGCTGCCACATACCACACCGCCGACGGCCGCATCCTCTTCTACGGACAAGGCGACGCCACCGTAACAACCTCATCGGCCTACGACTTCGAGACCAAAGACGTCTCCATCGCCCGCAACTACTACGACACCCGCTCATGCTACTTCCTGAGCGACGTGCGCGGCGCCGTTGACATCCCCGTCGACGCCTATCAGGAACCGACCGTCGATGCCGACAACGCCTTGCGTTCACACATCCACGTCGAACTCCTCGAAGAAGACCTCCAGACGCCTATCAATGGCGGCGTAGGCTACCACGGCCGCCAATACACCGCCGGCAGCAACATCGTCACAAACTGCCGCATCAAGAACTTCTCCCCGACACCGCGGCAGACCGTCGGCTCGTTTGCCTACGTCATGGCCCTGTCGTCATCGTCGCAGACACGCTTCCCGGTGACGGCCTCGTCCGACGTACACTTTGTGTCGTCGACCACCTACCCGGCTTGGAGTCTCGCGTCCAACGACTTCAACTACTATAACGAAGCCCGCGGCGTGCTCATATTCGACGCTAATGAAGATCAACCGCTCGACGACGCCACAGTCAGCTTCACCATCTCCGTACCGCAAGTATCCATGCGCTACTGTGCTCTCGACCGCACTCTGCTGCGCTATCCGCGAGCCAATGTGCTCGATGCCGAAGACCCGTGGCTGCTGCTCAACTTCACCGACGGCGAGTGCACACGCGGCCAAAGCATTCTCTTCCCCGGTGCCGACGCGGCCGACCTGTGCCTGTGGAATGTCGACAACCCGGCATCAGTCACAGCACTCGAAGGCCGTGCGCTCGACGGCGAAGTAGGCTTCACCCTCACCGCCACCACACGCCATGCAGTGGCATTCAAGCCTTCGGCAACATTCCCCGCACCCAAAATCATCGGCACCGTCGCCAATCAGAACCTGCACGGCCTCGCCACGCCCGATATGGTCATCATCACCACTCCCGAGTACCACAGCGTTGCCGAGCAGCTCGCCGACCTCCACCGCCAATATCAGGGAATGGACGTGGAAGTCATCGACCAGGAACTCATCTTCAACGAATTTTCATCCGGCACACGCGACGTCATGGGATACAAGCGTCTGGCCAAAATGTTCTACGACCGAGGCAAGAACAAGTTCAAATACCTGCTTCTCTTCGGCAACACCTGCTACGACAACCGCTCCGTGGAAGTTCCGGCAGTCGACCGCCTCATCGTCTACGAGAACACCGACCTCGACCAGACGCGCAACATCATTACCAACTACGCCTCCGACAACTTCCTCGCGATGCTCGACGACAACTATCGTCACAGTTACATCTATCGCCAGCCCACACAGATAGCCGTAGGACGCATCCCCACACTCAACGTTGCCCAAGCCGGCAACTATGTCAGCAAGGCCGCCCGCTACTTCGCCAATCCTCCGGAAGCCGATGTCTTTGCACGTGCACTGCTCTGCGCCGGCGAAGGCGACCTCAACAAGCACCTCAACCACTCTAACGAGACTGCAACTTCGATGCTCACACAGAGGCCCGACATGGTCATCGTCAACGTACCCATTCAGGCCTATGTCGATCCCAACGCATCGGTTACGAACACAGCCTTCCACGACATCGTCGAACAGCAGTTGCTCAACGGCGTGGGCTACTTCACCTACAGCGGCCATGGCGGCCCCACAAGTGTCGGCGGCAATGAGCAGTGGAGTACTCGCTACGCCTCGGAAGTCGGCTACGACAATCCCCCGTTCGTGATGATGTCGAGCTGCGACCAGTTCGCCTTCGACCGTATGCAGAACGGCCTCATCGAAACAATGCTCTTCACCGCCGACGGCGGCGCACTCGGCGGCGTCGGCGCAGCCCGAAGCGTCTACATTAACTACAATCAGGCAAGTTGCGAACCCACTGCCGCCGCCTACGCACAGTCGAAACCGGGCGACACCTACGGCGACATCTACATGCGCTCGCGCCGAATACTTCTCGACCGCTACGACAACAACCAACTGGCATCGGGCGAGAACGCGCTGATCAACGTGATGAACTACAACCTTGCCGGCGACCCCGCCCTGCCCGTCTACGCTCCGTCACTCCCCGTCACGGTCACCGACATTGCCGGTGCAGGCACTTCCGACGTCACCGTAGCACCGCTCAAGCCGTTCAGCATTCGCGGTCGTGTGGCTTCACCCTCATCGGCAGGCAAATTCAACGGCTCCGCCACAGTCACCATCCTCGCCGCACCTGTAACGGTCACCACCTACAACACATACAAGGAAAGCGCCTACGAGCCGGCTGAAGTGACAATGAACTACGACATCCTCACCAAGGTCGATACCGAGGTGGTCGACGGCGTATTCGAAGCCACAGTCACCGCTCCGGTGCCGCAAACCGTAGGCGGCAACCGCATCATCCTGTCGGCTCGCGACAATGAGACAGGCCTCAACGCATACAGCGAATACACCGGCCTCACAATCGGCGAATACGACCCGACACAGGTCGACGAAGACGTCGTCAACGACAATCCCTCGATCGAGCAGCTCTACATAGGCTCCACCACCTTCGTTCCCGGCGATGAAACAGCAGCAAACATCCAACTCAAAGCCACGATCAAACCCTCCGCATCGGGTCTTCGCTTCACCACCGGCGACATAGTGTCGCGCACCGGGCTCAATATTGACGGCACACAGCACATCGCCAACCTCGAACGCTTCATCACCTTCAACGAAGACGGCACAGCCTCGCTCGACGCCACTGTCGAAGGCCTGTCGGAAGGCCGCCATACCGCCCGCCTCACCGTGGTCAACAATGCCGGCGGCGTTGACAACGCCGACATCGATTTCGTGGTAGTGACACGCAACCTCACCCCCTCACTCGCCGTAGCCGAAGAGCCAGCACGCACCGAAGCCACAATCACCGCCGACGGCGCCACTGCCGCCAACCGCCTGCTCATCACCGACTCGGCAGGCGCCACCATACTCTCCGTGGCCGATGCCTCATTCCCCTACAAGTGGAATTTGAAAGACCTCTCGGGCAACCCCGTCGCCGACGGCCGCTACCGCGCCTCGCTTATGGTCAACGACGGCAGCTACTACGGACATTCCGATCCGGTTGAAATCATAGTCGTTCGCTGAACGACCGTACGATAGTCACGCTTAATACCAAAACCATTATTTTGTGTGGGAAGCGGGTGCCCGTCGAGGGTATCCGCTTTTTTCAACCCCTATCACACAATATTTTGCCCGAAACGGTGTTATTTATACTGTGAACCATATACAATAATCTGTATAGCCAACATTTTGCAGATGAATCGACGCATATTATCAATTCTCCTCATAGCCTGCTTCGGCACAGCCACCGCGTGGGCTCAGAAAAGCGACTTCAACCCGGTACAGACCGGCGTCACCTCACAGAGCATCGCTCCCGATGCTCGCGGCGCCTCGATGGGCGACCTCGGTGCGGCCACCGACCCGGATGCCAACTCGCAGTTCTGGAACCCCTCGAAGTACGCATTTGCCTACAGCAACGCCTCTGTGGCACTGAGCTACACCCCGTGGCTTCGCAAACTCGTCAACGACATCTTCCTGGCCAACCTCGCCGGCTATTGGAAAATCGGCTCGGGCGACAATCAGGCCGTCAGCGCCTCGCTGCGCTACTTCTCCCTCGGTGAAGTCACGTCG
>CALKKU010000078.1 GCA_937995285.1 uncultured Bacteroidales bacterium
GCGCTTTATCTTGCGGTCGCACACATTGTCGGGTCGGTAGTCGGCCACTGCGGCGGCGCAAATGGCAATGTCGGCCGAAGCGAAAGCTTCCGTGGCAGCCTTTTGCATTTCTACGGCGCTTTCCACGTGCACTACTTCGACGCCGAGGTCGAGCGGCATTGCGGCGGTCGGACCGCTTACGAGCGTCACACGTGCACCGCGACGGGCTGCCTCGTTGGCAAGGGCATAGCCCATCTTGCCAGATGAGAAATTGCCTATAAAGCGCACCGGGTCGATGCGCTCGTAGGTCGGACCGGCAGTGATTACTACGTGTCGGCCCGCCAAATCGCCTTTCGCGGCGAAGAATGAGCGCAACACGGCTACGATGCCTTCAGGCTCTTCCATTCGGCCTTTGCCTACGAGGTGGCTTGCGAGTTCGCCTTCGGCCGGTTCGATGATGATATTGCCCCACGAGCGCAGCCGTTCCAAATTGGCGGTTGTCGACGGATGAGCCATCATATCGAGATCCATGGCCGGAGCGATGAACACCTGTGCGCGAGTCGACAGATATGACGTCACGAGCATATTGTCGGCCACGCCGTTGGCCATTTTGCCTATGGTGCAGGCCGTTGCGGGTGCTATCACCATGGCATCGGCCCACAGCCCGAGGTCTACGTGCGAATGCCATTCGCCCGTGTTGGCCGTGAAAAATTCGGTGATGACAGGTTTGCCGCTCAGTGTCGACATCGTCAGCGGCGTTATAAATTCGCGAGCCGACGGTGTCATAATCACCTGCACCTCGGCGCCGGCTTTGACAAGCAGGCGCACCAACTGCGCCGACTTGTATGCGGCGATGCCGCCGGTGACGCCCAGCACTATGTGCTTGCCGCGAAGCGGTTCGGTGATATGTCGTTCGCTCATATCGGTTTACTTGTTGCTGTTGAGTTTTATACGGGTAAACGCACGCTTGGTGTCCGAAGCGAAGTCGCCTTGCAGGATCCAACTGTAATACCCGGGATCGCGAGCCAATACATTGGCGGCGATTTGTCCTTTGTACTTGCCGAAGTTGATCACCTCACGGCCTTGATCGTCGTAGATAAGGCGACCTGCAAGGTCCACGTTGTTGTTCTGCGCCGAGAACTTGGCGAGTTCGTCGATGTCGCCTGGCAGCGAATCGTAGTGGTCGAGTTGGGCGAGGAACACTTCATATGTGGCCATTGTATCGGCATTGGCACCGTGCGCCCCTTCGAGTTCCTTGCCGCAGTAGAAGCGGTAGGCGGCCGAGAGGTTGCGCGGCTCCATCTTGTGGAAGATGGTCTGCACGTCGACAAAGTGGGCGCGGTGGAAGTCGAAGTCGACTCCGGCGCGGTTGAATTCCTCGTCGAGCAACGGTATGTCGAAGCGATTGGAATTGAATCCGGCAATGTCGCATCCGCTCATGAAGTCGGCGAGTGACCGTGCCACCTGCTTGAACGTAGGTTCGTTGGCCACGTCGGCATCGGTGATGTGATGCACTGCAGTGGCTTCGGCCGGAATCGGCATTTCGGGATTGATGCGGCGTGTCTTTGCCTGCGGCTTGTCTTCTTGGCCGGGAATAATCTTCACGACAGAAATCTCCACGATGCGGTCGTGAAGAATGTTTGTGCCGGTCGTTTCGAGGTCGAAGAATACTATCGGACGTGTAAGATGCAACTTCATATCAGAACTTATCGACATTCATAGGCATCAACAGCATGACGAGTTCGGTGTCTTCTTCGTTGGTCGAGGGGCGGAACACGCCTGCGCGTGAGGGATCTGACAGTTCGATGACGATTTCGTCGGTGGGCAGGATTGCCATGAACTCGGCAAGGAACGGTGCGCTGAAGCCTATCACGATTTCCGGTCCGTTGTAGGAGCACGGTACGGTTTCGCGGGCACAGGTGCAGAGGTTGTTGTCCTCGCTCTTGATGAGCACCTTGTCGGGCGTGATTTTGAATTTCTCAAGACCGTAGCCGGGATCGACGAACACGCCCACGCGGCGCACGGCGTTGAGCATGCCCACGCGGTCAACTTCCATGCTGAAGGGCGACGACTGGGGAATTACGCGGTTGTAGTCGGGATAGCGGCCGTTGAGGAAACTGCACTTCAGTGTGATTGATTCGCTTGCGATGACGGCGCTTTTCTTGGTCATCGTGAACGAAATCTTGTCGTTCTTGGTGAACACGTTGCGCATCACTGTGGCGGGCTTCAGAGGAACGATGCACGAGCCTGTGACGCCCGGTTGTTCGCGGCTGTCGATGTAGCGCACGAGCTTGTGCGTGTCTGTTGCCACGAAAGCCACCTTGTCGGGGGTGATGTCGAGATACACGCCCTTCATCATCGGACGGTAGTCGTCGTCGCCGACAGCGAAAATGGTGTAATCCAAGCCCTTGAGTAGCGCCGATGCGGCCATTGTGAACGAGATGGGTTCGGCCTCGGTGTCGTCAGTGCGGAAGTCGGGGTATTCGCTACCGCTGATGGCGTTGAGGTTGTAGACGCCTCCCGAATATTTGATTTCAACTTCAAGGTTGCTGTCGTCGACAGTGACGGTTAATCCCTGATCGGGAAGTTCCTTCAGCAGGTCGACGAGGCGGCGGGCGGTGATGCAGAATCGCAATTCACCCTCGGCATCTGTCACGGCGATGCGAGCCGACAGCGAGTTGTCGACATCGCCGCCGGTGACGGTGAGAACATCGCCTTTCAATTCGAGAAGAAAGTTGTCCAATACACTGAGTGCGTTTTTGGGATTGACAACCTTGCTTACAGCCGATACGGCGTTGTAGAATGCTTTACACGGAACGTTGAAGCGCATATTATTGTAGTTTTAAAATTGTTTTATGTTTTATCAAGCAAAGATACGAAAATTTCTCCTTATCCGTATTAATTCTCCCGATTTTTCTTGTGCTGTAACTAAATTTTAGTTACATTTGCCGAAGTTAAATGAATACCGTATGGGTACTAAAGAAAAGCTCATAGCACGCTTCCGTAAGTTTCCCAATGATTTTACTTGGGACGAAATGACTCGGTTACTCACGGCTTTAGGTTATTCGCCGAGCAACAAGGGTAAAACATCGGGATCTCGTGTTATCTACAAGAGTGAAAATAAAAAGCCGATAATGCTTCATAAGCCACATCCCGGAAATGTCATAAAGGGGTATGCGATGAAGCAAGTCTATGAATATCTTAAAGAAGACGGTCTTATAAAATAAAATTTATGAATACTCTTAAATACAAAAATTTTATCGGTTCGGTCGCGTTCAGTGAGCCCGATGGTGTGTTCTTCGGCAAAATTGAGGGTATTGACGGCCTTGTGAATTTTGAAGGAGAAAGTGTTGAAGAATTGGTTAATGCTTTCCACGAAGCGGTTGACGATTATATTGCATATTGCGAAGAGGAAGGTATAGAGCCACATAAAAGTTATTCCGGCTCTCTGAATGTGCGCCTGACACCCGATATACACAGTCGTGTTGCAGTGCTCGCCAAGCAAACAGGTGTGTCAATCAATGCATTCATTCGTTCGGCTGTCGAGAAGCAAATTGCAGCGATGCTGTAATTTATCATAATTTATAATGCAATGCGGCAGCGCTCCAAACCGGGCGCTGCCGCATTGCATTATGGTTGTTTTTTTATCGTACTATTTCTTTGCGGACGGTGCCGTCGCTCATCACCATGATGTTGATGCCCGCGGCGGGTGTTGAGAGCAGGCGGCCGTATAGGTCGTAGCGAGCTACTTCCACAGCATCTTCTGTATCAGTGGCCGAATCGATTCCGGCGCTGACCGTGCCGGTGACTTTGAGCGATTTGATTTCCCATGTGCCGGCTGCCGAAGTATCGGACGTGTAGTGGAATACAATTTTTACCTTATGACCGCAGTAAGCGCTGAGATCGGTTTTGCCCGATGAAATGAATGTCCAGTTGGTGCCTGCCGGCCACTTTGGAATATCAAGAGCCTCCGGCGCTGCACCGTCGACGATAATTTCAACCGAGCAATAAGCCTCGGGCATGGCGCCCTTGAACTGGTTGGCTGCGTGGCTGAAAGTCATTTCTGCCTTTGTGCAACCGCTCAGGTCGATTTCGGGTGTGGTGAGCGATGCGTCGGTCTGTGTGCACACGCCGCCGATATATCCCGAGCCTTTCCATCCATAGTTGTCTGTTACAGTCCATACGCGTGAAGAACCCGTTGCTACGCAGCCGCCGTCGTTGCCGAGGAATGTCTCATCGTAGAGAGTGGCAGGGCCGTCGGCCGAACTGCCGCCGGCTTTCACTGTGGTGCGGATATTGAGCGGTGTGGTGACAGAGTCGCCCCACACGTATTCCATCAGGTTGGGGAAGTCGACGTACGGATTACGGTTGCCCTGAATGGCATATACGGCATCGTTGCGTGTCGTTTCAATTTCATCTACAGCATCCTGCTTGGCCCACTTTATGTAGAGTGTGCTCGCCCATTCCTTGAGGGTGGGGTAGTCGCCTTGTGTCAGCGAGTTGAGGGCTTCTCCCGTCCACGAGAAATTTTGGTAAGCGGTGGCCATATACATGTATCCGCGTGCAAAGTCGCCCTTCCATTTGTCGGCCGGTTCCCACACCTTGAAGCCTTGGTCGCCTCGGCCTATTTTGGTGCAGCCGTTGTCGGTCGTCACGTTGGTAACGACGCCCATGCCATAATTCGACTTCGATGAGTTGATTGACCTTTCACATGGCATCAGGTTGTACAAATCTTTGTAGGCGTTGTTGGCATCGCCTCCCCACCACGATTTCGGGAACGAGTGCTCGATGTTCATACCGCCGACCGAAGCTCCTTGGCTGCCGAACACGTGTATCTCGTTTGAATAGCGGTCGATGACTTGGCGCTCGCCGTCGACAATCTCGTAGTCTGTGTCGTAGAAGCCCCACCATGTGTGGCCCTCGCCCGGGCCATAACTCAGCATCGTTGCGTCGGTGACGAGTGCGTGTATGGCATTCTTCAGTTCGGCGCCGCACTTGCCGTCGAGCGACGAATAATATCCCAACGGTATTTCGGCCGATGCGTTGGCGCAGCACATCGCGGCAGCAGCCAACGAAAGCAAAATTGATTTTCTCATATTTAATCGTTTAATTGTATCAAGTGTGAATATATCAATCGGTTAGGTATAAACAAAAAATCGTCCGCCGTGATTTTGCGGCGGACGACAAAGATATGAACTTATTTTTGATTATGGTGCGTTGCGGATGAAAATTTTGATGCGATTATGACATACATCGCAGAATTTTCGCCGACGTCGCTTATTTTCTGACGAAATGCGGCATATCGGTCGGAGTGACGATGGATATTTCCACCAGTCCGGCGACCTTGCCATTCAGGCGCCACGCCGATTGATAAATCAACTTGTGCACGCCTTTCTTTTCGATCGTGTAGCAGTTGGTGCCGCCTGTGGCAAGCAGTCGATTGATAATGTCGACGGCGTGCTGCGGATGATATTCGAGCAGCGAATGCCCTATGATATCGCGCTCCGGCGAGTTGATTTCACGCGAGCGTTCGTTCATATATATAATGTGGCAATCGGCATCGCACACCGTGATGGCGCAATCAAGTTCTTTTGCCCAATCGGGAATGGTAACGTTATCCATAGCGACGCTTACTCAAAAATGTGTTTGAGTTTTGAGAATATGCGCTTCTTTTCGCTTTCGCCTGGCGTGATGTTTTCCGAGCCTTTGAGTTTCTCGACAGCCTTGCGTTCTTCGTCCGAGAGCTTTTCGGGAATGTAGACCATGATGTTGACCAACTCGTCGCCTCGGATGCCTCGGTTTTCGGGCGAAGGCAGACCCTTGCCGCGCATACGCAGCACCTTGCCTGGTTGTGTGCCGGGGTCGATTTTCAAGCGGGCACGACCGTCGATAGTCGGAACTTCCACCGAACCGCCGAGGATGGCTGTGGGCAGGTCGAGCATCAGGTTGTAGATGATGTCGTTGCCGTCGCGAATCAAGTCGGGGTGTTTGAGCTCTTCGATTACCACAAGCAAGTCGCCTCGGATGCCGCCGCGCCGCGGAGCATTGCCCTTGCCTTTGATCGAAAGTGTCATACCGTCGGATACGCCTGCCGGAATGTCGAACGTCACTTGTTCTTCGCTGCGCTTTACCCCTTCGCCGTTGCATTCGGGGCACTTCTCGGTGATGGTCTTGCCGGTGCCTTCGCAGGTGGGACAGGTGACACGTTCTTGAACCATACCGAAGATGCTTTGGCTCTGGCGTACGACGGTGCCTGTGCCGTGGCATGATGCACATGTGGCAAATGCCGTGCCGTCCTTGGCGCCAGTACCCTTACACTTGTCGCAGGGGACGAACGTAGGTATCTTCACGCTCTTCGATGTGCCGTTGGCGATTTCGCTCAGAGTGAGTTTGACGCGGATACGCAGATCCGAGCCGCGGCGCTGTACGCGCTGTGCACGACCATTCGAACCGCCGAACCCGCCGAACCGTCCGCCGAATATCGGGCCGAACTGTTCGAAGATGTCGTCGAGCGACGAGAAGCCGGCGCTCTGGAATCCGCCGAATCCGCCACCTCCGAATCCTTGCGGACCCATCGAGTGACCGTACTGGTCGTAGCGGGCACGCTTGTCGTCATTCGAAAGTACGTCGTAGGCTTCGGCAGCCTCTTTGAACTTTTCTTCGGCTTCCTTATCGCCCGGATTCTTGTCCGGGTGGTATTTCAAGGCCATCTTGCGATAGGCCTTTTTTATTTCGTCGGCTGTGGCGTTCTTGGCCACGCCGAGCACTTCGTAATAATCGCGTTTGTTGTTGTCCATGAGTGAGAATTTTTAGATTGACGTTACTCGCCCACGGCGACTTTTGCGTGGCGCAATACTTTGTCGTTGAGCATGTAGCCGCGCAGGGTTGTGTCCACCACCTTGCCTTTGAGTTCGGGGGTGGGGGCGGGGATCGATGCAATGGCGTCGTGGAAGTCGGGGTCGAATGTCGCACCGGTCGATTCCATAGGTGTCACGCCATTGTCGGCCAAATATTTTATCAGTTTGTTGTAGATGAGTTCCATACCTTCGCGAGCCGATACGGCATCTTCCGAATCGACACCTTGTGTGGCGGCGAGGCCGCGCTCAAAGTCGTCGACAACGGGCAGCAGACCGAGCAACACTTTTTCGGCGGCGTTGCGTATCAGTTCCTGGCGCTCTTTGAGCATACGCTTGCGGTAGTTGTCGAAGTCGGCGCGGAGGAAGAGGTATTCGTTCTTCTCCTTGTCGAGAGCGGCTTGCAATTCGGTAATTTGCTTTGTCATTGCGTCTTCATCCTGCTCGATAGCATCATCGCTGACAGCATCGGCTGTGTTTTCAGCCGCCTCGGCGGCGTTGTTTTCGAGTTGCTCTTGTTCGTCAACTTCGGGTGTATGTTTTTGTTGTTCTGTCATGACTTTATAATTTTTTTTATCCTGTTGGCAGCAAAAAGAGTGCCAACGTCGGTGTGTGTCCGCTCAGACTTGCAACCGGCCTGTAAAGGTGTCACAATCGGTGAGCGCCGAGATTGACGATTGTGCCATTTTGTCACTTGTGAATATGCCGAACACGGCCGACCCTGATCCGCTCATTGCCGCGTACACCGCTCCCGAAGCGTAGAAATGCTCTTTGAGTGTCGCGCATTGCGGCAAGCGAGCGAATACCGAGAGCTCGAAATCGTTGACAAGCACGTCGCGCCACTCTTCCACCGGGCGCTTTATGGCATCAATCGGCGCAACTTCCGCCTGTCGCGGCGTTATTGCGGCGTAGGCTTCGGCGGTAGATACCGATCCTTGCCGAGGTTTTGCAATGGCGATGTACAGCGGCTGCTCGGGTAGGGCGACATCATGCGATAGATCTGTCCCCGTGCCGGTGCAGTATGCCGGTGTGTTGTAGATGAAGAACGGGCAATCGGCGCCTATATTCGCGGCAACTGATGCCAACGTCTCTTTGTCAAGTCCGAGATTGAACACTTCGTTCAGACCGATGAGCGTGAAGGCCGCGTCGGCGCTGCCGCCGCCCATGCCCGCTCCGTCGGGCAGTATTTTCTGAAGGTAGATGTCGGCGGCAGGCAGGTCGGGAACTTCGGCTTTCAAAGCATTGTAAGCTTTCATCACGAGGTTGCGCTCGGGTGGACAGTCGACCGTGCGTCCGTATGTGGTGAGCGTGGTCGCCGAGCCTGCTGCCGGTACGATTTCGAGCACGTCGTGCCAGCCTGTCGGCAGCATCACTGTGGCTATGTTGTGGTAGCCGTCGGCGCGGCGGCTTTCCACGTTCAGTCCGAGATTGATTTTTGCGTTTGGAAAGAGTATCATACCGCAAAGTTACGAAATAATTGCCGGTGCTCCGCCACCCGGTTGGCAATATCGGCTGCGAAGTTGGCTCAATGTACTTTTTTGCCTGTCGGATGTGAAAACTTTTTGCCGCGGCTAAGTCGTGATTTCAGAAAAAATTGACTATCTTTGCACTCGTAAAATTGTTAATGAGTCCGACTGACCGGTTCTGTCGGCGTTTAATCGTATGTTATACTGAGTGATACGTGCGGTTGGCGCGGGTTTGGGTCGTGGTCGGGGTTGATACGACGAAAAACTATTTTAAACAACGATATGATATCATTAGCCATTTTTGGAATTCAAAACAGCGGAGTGCTTGCCATAACGGCCCTGTTGACAGGTGTTGCACTGGTGGCATTGGCGCTGTGGATTGCGGGCCTGATTTCGCCTCGCTCATTCAACCCTCAGAAAGGCGAAGCCTACGAATGCGGTATCCCCACACGCGGCGAAAGTATGTCGCAGTTCCATGTAGGATACTACCTGTTCGCAATTCTGTTCCTTATGTTTGACGTTGAAACTGTATTCCTCTATCCTTGGGCTGTAATTATGAAGGACCTCGGAACAAGCGGATTGATCAGTATCAGCGTCTTTTTTGGTGTATTAGTGCTGGGCCTCGTATATGCTTGGCGGAAAGGAGCACTCGAATGGAAGTAACATGCAAATCGATGCCTTACGAGGCATTCAAGGATAACGAGTATATCGAATCACTCGTCAAAGAACTGCAAGAGAGCGGTACGAACGTCATTGTCGGCTCTTTTGACAAGTTGATCAACTGGGGGCGTTCCAACTCGCTCTGGCCGCTCACCTTCGCCACCAGTTGCTGCGGCATTGAATTTGTGTCGCTCGGAGCGGCGCGCTTCGATATGGCGCGTTTTGGCTGGGAAGTTGCCCGCGCCTCCCCGCGTCAGGCCGACTTCATGATGGTCGCCGGTACCATTGTCAACCGTATGGTGCCCGTGTTCCGTCGTCTCTACGACCAGTTGGCCGAACCCAAGTATGTGATTGCTTGCGGCAGTTGCGCTATCTCGGGCGGTCCTTTCCGCAAGAGTTATCACGTTGCCAAGGGTATCGAGGATATCGTTCCCGTCGATGTGTTCATCCCCGGATGTCCTCCGCGTCCCGAAGCAATGATTTACGGTATCATGCAGCTCTCGCGCAAAATTAAGGTGGAGAAATTCTTCGGCGGCGTCAACCGTCAGGAAAACCGTGAGGAGTACCTCAAGGCTCATCCCGCCGAAGCAGATACTCAGTGTTGATTAACCCGATGAATAACAAGCCTCAAAATCAATCATATTTCTATGGCTAATTTACAGGAAAAACTCGCGACATTGTTCCCCGATTGCGCTGTGGATGCCGACTGCTCGGGCATTGCCCGGCTTACGGTTGCCGATGCTCGTTGGCACGAAGTTGCGACTCAGTTGCGCGACAACGCCGATACCTCGATGGACTTCCTCATCACTATCGTAGGCATGGACTGGGGCGAGAAGCTCGGTTGCGTATATTATTTAATGTCTACCCGGCACAACACCACGATGTCGGTACGCGTCGAGGCTGCTCCCGATCGCGAACATCCCTACATACATTCGGTCGCTGACTTGTGGCGTTCGGCCGAACTCTTCGAACGCGAAGTTTACGACTTCTTTGGCATCATCTTCGTCAACAACCCTGATATGCGCCGCCTGTTCCTCAACATCGATTGGAACGGTTATCCCTTGCGCAAGGACTATGACGAGAATCCCGAATTGAATCCCGTATCGACCGAAAACGAACGTCAAAGCGACTTCACCGACGTATATACCGAGGAGAACGGCAAGGTTGTAAAGAATCAGAAGGCCGTGTTCCAACCCGAAGACTTCGTGGTGAACATCGGCCCGCAGCACCCCGCAACTCACGGTGTGCTTCGCTTCCGTACGGCTGTCGACGGCGAGACAATCAAGAAAATCGACGTCTATATGGGCTACATCCATCGCGGCGTCGAAAAACTTTGCGAGAAGTTGACCTATCCTCAGACGCTTCACTTTATGGATCGTCTTGACTACTTCTCGGCACAGAACTATCACCACGGTCTCGCACTTCTCTATGAGAAGGCTGCCGGCATCGAAGTTTCGCGTCGTGCTCAGGTCATCCGCGTGATGATGGACGAACTTTCACGCATCGCTTCGCACTGCCTTTTCATCGGCACATACTGTATGGACCTCGGTGCCACTACGATGCTGTTCTATACACTGCGTGTTCGCGAACAGATTCTCGACATCTTCGAGAAGACCTGCGGCGCCCGTATGACATTCAACTATCCCTGCATCGGCGGTGTGATGCAAGACCTTGCTCCCGACTTCGTTCAGGATGTGAAGGCTCTCCTTGCAGTTCTGCCTGCCAATATCAAGGAATATAACAAGGTGTTCACCGGCAACGTCATTGCCAAGAACCGTATGGAAGGCGTTGGTGTTCTCACCCGCGAAGATGCCATCTCCTATGCTGTCACAGGTCCTTCGGGTCGCGCATCGGGTTGGGCTTGCGACGTGCGCAAGACGCATCCTTACTCGATTTACAGCGAACTCGATTTCGAAGAAGTGGTTCGCACTGAAGGCGATTCGATGGCTCGCTTCAAAGCCCGTGTCTCGGAAATGGAACAGAGCGCCAAGATTCTTGAACAGCTCGTCGACAACATTCCCGAAGGCGAATACCTTGTCAAAGTGCCCAAGGTGCTCAAGATTCCTCAGGGTCAGTGGTTCCAACTCGTCGAAGGTTGCCGCGGCGCATTCGGCGTTTACCTCGAAAGCGACGGCTCCACCAAGCCCTATCGTCTGAAGATTGCGCCCCCTTGCCTTCCCTTGGCAGGTGTGGTTGACCACATCACTCGTGGTAGCAAGATTGCCGACCTCATCACCATCGGCGGCTCGCTCGACTACATTGTGCCCGATATGGACCGATAACCAATCAACACATCAGTTACAGAAATGGAAACATTAGCAAACTATCCCCACATATTCGATTTTTCAAGAATCACCGGACCTGTCCATGATTTCTTATTGCAATTCTTACCCGAGTGGGGCGTCACAACTCTGGAGTGTGTGGCGATTGGTGTAGGCCTGCTGTTGCTCTACGCACTGCTCGCTCTCTTCTACATATATTTTGAACGCAAGGTCTGCGCCGCATTCCAGTGCCGCCTCGGCCCGAACCGCGTAGGTCCTTGGGGCTTGCTTCAGAGCTTCGCCGATATGTTCAAGATCCTTATCAAGGAACTTATTCACCTTAATCATATCGATAAATTCCTCTTCGCCCTCGCACCTTACCTGGTGATTATGGCGTCGATGCTCAGCTTCGCAGTCCTTCCTTGGGGCGACGGCTTGCAGATTATCGATTTCAACATCGGCATCTTCTTCCTGATTGCCTGCTCGTCTATCGGCGTGCTCGGCATTCTCCTTGCAGGTTGGTCGTCGAACAACAAGTTCACCCTCATCGGTGCACTTCGTTCGGGTGCTCAGATGGTCAGCTACGAACTTTCTATCGGTCTGTGCGTTGTCACTATGGTGTGCCTCGCAGGTTCTATGAGCATCACCGACATCGTTCTTGCCCAACAGGATTGCTGGTTTATCGTCAAAGGTCACATCGCCGCTATCATTGCATTCGTGGTGTATATGATTGCCGGTACGGCAGAGACCAACCGTGGCCCGTTCGACCTTCCCGAAGCTGAAAGCGAACTTACCGCCGGTTATCACACCGAATACTCCGGTATCCACTTCGGCTTCTTCTACCTCGCCGAATACCTCAACCTTTTCATCGTGTCGGGCGTTGCAACACTGCTCTTCTTCGGCGGCTGGATGCCTCTGCACATCCCCGGTTGGGACGGCTTCAATATGGTAATGGATTATATTCCCACCCCCCTGTGGTTCATCGCCAAGGCAGTGGCTCTGTCATTCATTATCATCTGGTTCAAGTGGACATTCCCCCGTCTGCGTATCGACCAACTCCTCTCGTTGGAATGGAAGTACCTCCTTCCCATCTGCTTGGTCAACCTCGTACTGATGGTATGCATCGTGATGTTCGGCTTGCACTTTTAATTAGATAAGTTTTAAACGATATACTTTGAAAAATCAAATGAGCGACAAATTTGGTAAAATTGCACAGGTAATCGGGCCTGTCGTAGACGTTGCCTTCGAAGGCAGCGAGGCTCTCCCCCCGATTTACACCGCTCTGACTGTCGACCGTGAAGACGGCTCCGAACTCGTAATGGAGGTGGAGCAGCACATCGGTGAAGACACTGTTCGCTGCGTGGCCATGGAGAGTACCGATGGTTTGCGTCGCGGCCTCAAAGTGAAGAATCTCGAGCATCCTATTGCCATTCCTACCGGCGACCAGGTCAAAGGCCGTCTGATGAATGTCATCGGCAATGCTATCGACAATCTCCCCGCTCTCAAGCGCGACAACCTCCGCTCTATCCATCAGCCGGCTCCCGCGTTCGACAACCTCACCATCGGTTCGGAAATTCTTTCGACCGGTATCAAGGTCATCGACCTGCTCGAACCGTACAGCAAGGGTGGCAAGATCGGTCTGTTCGGCGGTGCCGGCGTAGGCAAGACCGTGCTTATCATGGAGC
>CALKKU010000079.1 GCA_937995285.1 uncultured Bacteroidales bacterium
CCCATGCGTCGGGCAGCGACTGGAAGAGCGAGAAGTTGCAGAAGTACTTGTCGGGTATCATCTTGGCAATCTTGCGCAACTCGTCGGGCACGTGCTTCATGCTCGCGGCCATTTCGCCCACTTCGCGTGCTACCGACCAGAAGAGTTTTTCGATCTGAGCGCGTGTGGTGAGGTCGAGCATACCGAGCGAGAACAGGTCGAGCGCTTCTTCACGAATCTGAAGGGCGTCGTGCCAGCTCTCGAACAGGTTGTGCGAGTCGAGATTGTCCCATATGTCGAAGAGCTCGCGGGCGAGTTCGTGGGCATCGGGAGCGATGTCGGTGTCGTCGTCGCGCCAACGCGGCAATTCGGTGGCGCCGAGCACTTCGAGGATGAGGATGGAGTGGTGGGCGCTGAGCGAGCGTCCGCTCTCGGTGATTATGTTGGGTTGCTTCAGTCCGTTTTTGTTGCAGGCTTCCACGATAGCCGACACGGCATCGTTGGCATACTCCTGAATGGAGTAGTTCATCGAACTCTCCGAGGCACTGGAGCGCGAGCCGTCGTAGTCTACGCCGAGACCGCCGCCGATGTCGACGAAGTCGATGTTAAAGCCCATCTTGCTGAGCTGCACATAGAACTGCATGGCCTCGCGCAGGGCGTTCTTGATGACACGAATCTTCGTTATCTGGCTGCCGATGTGGAAGTGGATGAGCTTGAGGCAGTCGGTGAGGCCGCGCTTCTGCAGAAGTGCCAGACCTTCGAGCAACTCCGACGAGTTGAGGCCGAACTTCGACGAGTCGCCGCCGCTTTCGACCCACTTGCCCGCTCCGGTCGACGACAACTTGATGCGGATACCGATATTGGGCTTTATCTTGAGGCGCTTGGCAATGTCGGCTATGAGGCTGATTTCATTGAGTTTCTCGGCCACGAGGTAGATGCGGCGTCCCATCTTCTGCGCCAGTAGAGCCAACTCGATGTAGTTGGCGTCCTTGTAGCCGTTGCAGATAATCAGGGCGTTGTCGGCTATGTTGGTGGCCAACACTGCGTGCAATTCGGGCTTGGAACCGGCTTCGAGGCCGATGTTGAATTTCTTGCCGTAAGTGACGATCTCTTCGACAACGGGGCGCATCTGATTCACCTTGATGGGGTAAATCATGAAATTCTTGGCCTTGTAGTCGTAGGTCTCTGCAGCTTGCTCGAAGCAGTGCGATATTTTCTCAATACGGTTGTCGAGGATGTCGGGAAAGCGAAGCAATACGGGAGCCGAAATATCCTTGATTTTCAGCTCGTCCATTACTTCGCGCAGGTCAACCGATGCCTGACCGACACGCGGTGTCACCACGACATGTCCCTTATCGTTGATTGAAAAGTAATTGCGCCCCCAGCCGTTGATATTGTACAGCTCGGCACTGTCTTCAATGCGCCATCTTCTCATTTTAGAAAGGCAGATCTTCGCTTGTCGATGCGGGTTCTACAACCGGCGGGGGAGGAACGGCTCCGGGAACGGCTGCCTGGGCGGGCGCGCCGGCAACGGGTGTGGTGAGCGGTTCGCTCTTCCAACCGCGGATGCTGGTGAACCAGCGGCCCTGATATTCACGGCTTTCGATGTCGAAGCTCAGACGGATTTCATCACCGAGCTTGAGGTCGTACTGGTCGGCCTTGTCGCCGAAGAAGTCGAATGCGACCTTGCGGGGATAGTTCTCCTTGGTTTCGAGCACGTATTCCTTTACTTTCCAGGGGTTGCCTGCTTTGGATGTGCCCGAACGTTCGCCAAGCACGGCTATGATTTTGCCTTCTATTTCCATTATTGAGTGAGTTTGTTAAGTCTATTACGTTTTGTAGCACAAAGTTAAAACATTTTTCGCAAGAATATCCGTTTTGACCGAAAATAATTGCTCATTTGTTTAAAACACGGCGGACGCAGGTTCGGGAATTTGACATACGGAGATGATCGGTTGCCCGAGTGCATCCTCAATCGACATCAGTGTGTCGATTGTGAAATTATGTGTACCTCTCATCCATTTGCTTATTTCCGATTCGTTCTTGCCGAGGCGAGCAGCGAGATCTTTCTGCTTCAGTCCTTGCGATTCCAATATATAGTGGATGCGGTCGACAATCATAAATGATATGTCGACGCGGCGGCGTACTTCGCCGCTGACGTGCTTGCGGCGTTCTTCGATGATACTACTTCTTTTCATCTCTGTTAAAATTTAAATCGCCTATAAGTTCTTTATCTACTATTATGATTCTTCCGCTGCGCACGCGTTGTGCAATATAGCGGCTGGTGTCGATTAAGAGTTCTACATATGGTGCGAGCGTCGTGCTGTTCTGCCATTTACCGGCGTCTTTGATACCTCCGTTTCCGAATATCAGAATTTTATCGGATATTCGGAGACAGTATAGCCTTACCTTATTGCCGAGGTCAATAGGAATGACGCCGACTCCGTCGCCATATTTTCCTTCCGGTCGGAAATATCGCTCGAATGCGCCAGTTTCGCCAATCTTGTCGAGCCATGCGATGACAGTGTCAACTTCTTCATCATACTTGCAACCCAATGGGAACTTTTCAAAGAATCTCTCGAATTCCGTTAATTCTTCGTTTTCGAGTTTGATGCTGTAAAAATTGACAACGTCGTGTTCTTCAACCAGTTCGATGCGATATTTTTGCGCCATCTTAATTTATAAGTTAATTATTGTCGCAAAGATAGGTATTATATTTTTATCGACAAAATTCTTAACTTAAAAATTAAGAGGAGTGTAACAACTGTCTCT
>CALKKU010000080.1 GCA_937995285.1 uncultured Bacteroidales bacterium
GAGCAGCCCAATCGGGCCCCGAGATATGGGCTTCGTCGGTATCGGCATCGGTCCACAGGCCAACCTGTCGGCCGATTTCGGTAGCGGTGCCGGGCGTGTCGCCGGTGACTATCTTCACGTCAATGCCGGCGTGGAGGCATTCGCCGATTGCGGCCGGCACGTCGTCGCGCACCGGGTCGGCGATGCCGCAGATACCGATGAATTGCAGCGTGAGGCCGGGGCGCAGACTTTCATCTACGATTACCGGAGCGTCGTCTATCTGGCAGCAGGCAAAGCCGAGTGTGCGGTAGGCGTGGCTCTGGTAGTCGAGCAACTTGGCGTTGATTGCCTCGCGGGCGTGGTCGCCGGCTACTGTGGCGCACATGCCGAGCACAATCTCCGGTGCACCTTTCACATAGAGCATCTTGCCGCCGGTGACACCCGAGGTGACCACCGTAGCCATATATTTGCGCTTGGTGGAGAACGCGAGTTGCTCGCACACATCGGCGCTCTCGCGCAGAGCCGAGTAGTCGACGCCCTGTTCGCGTAGCCACATCAGCAGCGCTCCTTCGGTCGGATTGCCTACGACGTGCGTCTTGCCCGTCGCCTTGTCGCTGTCGAGGAAAGCCGTGGAGTTGACGGCGATGCCTTCGCGGAGCAGCGCTTCGGCTTCGCTGCCCGAGATGTAGAAGTCGGTCGATGCCACGCTCATATTGTTGCGCGTCAGGGTGCCGGTCTTGTCGGTGCAGATGACGGTGGCGGCGCCCATAGTCTCGCAGGCGTGCATCTTGCGCACGAGGTTGTTGGTAGCGAGCATGCGTCGCATACTCAGCGCAAGGCTCAGTGTGACGCTCATCGGCAGGCCTTCTGGCACCGACACCACGATGAGTGTTACGGCAAGCATCACGGTCGTCAATCCGTACTGTATGGCATCGACGGGCGTGCTGTCGCTCCAGTCGTAGATGAGGCTGCGACCGATGACGATGAGTGCTCCTACGATGTAACTTGCATAGGATATGAGGCGTCCGAGACGTTCGAATTGCAGGGTCAGCGGAGTCTTCACGCCATTGTCGATGGTGGATGCCTTGTAGACGTGACCTTGTTCGGAGGCGTCGCCTACGGCTGTGACAACCATCACGCCGCGCCCCTCCACAACGGTGGTGCCGCGCATCACCATATCGGCCGGGTAGGTGGCGTTGCTGTCGTCGACGTCGCCGCGGACGTGCGACTTGTGAGCGAGAGGTTCGCCGGTGAGCGAACTTTCGTTGACTCCCAAGCCGAGCGATTCGATAAGGCGGCCGTCGGCAGGCACTTCATCGCCCGTGTCGAGGACTACAATGTCGTCGACCACGATGTCGCGCCGCGGCACTTCGGTGACGCGGCCCTCGCGCAGCACCTTCACAAGTACATCGTCGGTGGTGCGGTTGAGAATCTCGAATTTGCGGTCGGCGCTCACTTCGAGCCAGAAGCCGATGAGCGTGGCCAACAGTATGGCAATCAGAATGCCGGTCGGTTCAAGAAATACCGACAGCGATGCTGCCGTGCACGCATACTCGTACACTGCTATGCCGATCGACAGCGCCAAGGCCACCAACAAAATCTTGATGAGCGGCGCTTTGAAATATTCGATAAGTTTGGCCCATATCGACGGGCGAGGAGGGGGTGTGATTACATTTATGCCGTGACGGCGAGCGCTCTCGGCTGCTTGCTCGGCCGAGAGGCCTGTGCGATGGTGTGAAACGTCCATTTCTGATAGTTTGCTTTTCCGCCGACAAAGATAGTAAAAATGATAGTCAAAAAAGAATGTTAATGACTTAAATTATAACATTAATCTGTCGCAAATTCGCTCTCAAATAGAGCGACCGCCTGTAATAATTGCTGTAAATTTGGGGAAATATTTGGACATTATCGAGTATACTCCGATTGTGATGCAAACCACAAATGCCGGAATTGTAAAATAGCCTAATGTCGCCGTCAGGTCGTTTAGGGGATATAATATTTTGACATAGGATTTTATGAGGGCCATAACGAGAATACCGTGGCAGGCGTATACGAAAAAGGTACCGGTCAAGACAGTCGGACATATGCTCGGTGTTTTTTTATGGAGTAATGCCGAAGTCCACGCTATAATTGAGATTGATCCGAGTATAATAGCCGTGTTATGTACATAAATCAGGCTATGCTCGTGATACTGCAACAGCGAGTCAAGCGCCAGCAATCCGATATAGAGCATTATAGAATAGTGGCGTATTTTGTAGAAGGCCGTGGCAAAATTTATTTTTCTTATACTGAAGTATGCTCCGATGTAGAAAAAATAAAAAGGAACGCTTCCAAAGCCCTGTATGTCAAACCATATGTCAAATATCCAAATTGCGGAGAACGCTATCAGTCCTACACATTTGCAATATCTGATGAAATAATAGATAATCGGTGAAAAAAGTATCACGACCATAAGATCTCTGATAAACCAGAATTGATAGCATATCGGCATATTAGTGTCGCCGTATGTCCAAAAGACCGTTAGCCAATCCGTCAAGTTGAAATCAGCTATGAGCATTCCCGGCCCCGGCAAGTGTGCGGGTGATAGCGATTGATGAATGAAGGTTAGAGCCAACACTAATAAGTTCCAAAAAATATATGGAATCAGCAGAGTCTTCAATCGTTTGCCCAATTTATTCAGGTATATTTTTTTGTTAAATTCCGATTTATAGAAAAATAGAAATCCCGAAAAGAAAAAGAACATCGGGACGGCAGTGTCGGCCAGTTCTTCAGTCACAAAGTGGTGAACTGCACGGTATATCGGAAGCTCCGATATATTTACCATTGAAGCGCCGTTGAGAATGACACCGCCTAAATTTGTATGAATAAACACCACTAAAACAATCATCGGGAAACGCAGGAATGTAATTGTTTTAGAGAGCAATTCATCATTGCTCATTAGCGGCGCCGGTGTTTGCTGTCGTGACATACCAATTTAAAACTCAGGGTCAGTATAAATGAAGTTCGGTTATGGGGCCGCAAATGTCTTCGAGCCACGAGCCGTTGGGGCAAATCCATGCATAGGTGATGCTGTCCGCTCCGACAAATTTCTCGAAATAGTATCTGCGGCCATACTTATAGCCGTTGCTGAACCGGACTTCCGATATTCCTTCTCCAACAGGTCCGGAAGGGTGGATGTCGTTTAGCCGGGCTACATAACGTCCGCGATATGAGTACACTTCGCAATTCGAATTTATGCGCTGTCCCATACCGTAGCGATAATTTTTGAGCTCAGCCGGAACAACTCTTACATACATTGTGTCAAGAGTCTCAGCCTCTTCAAAGTGCTGCAGAGCCATGGTGAGCCTGGTGAAATATCCCGGATGCCAGGTATTGCCGAATGTATGCCGTAACGTGATTAAGGGTGCATTGCGAGTTGATTCCAGAGGCATAAACAGAGTCGACATCGGATGCTTTACAAATTCCTTTTCTATGGCGACAGATTCTCGCAACAGTATTTTGTCATAATGAATGACAAAGGCAAAGTGTATCAGAAGAAAAGTATATATGGCAAAGGCTGTGACATGCCACCGTCGACTGTTGAAGTAATCGTGCGGTGTAATGTGAATGATTATGTATATTATGCCGAATGTAGAGCATACCAATCCCGGATGAAGCGAGCGAGCCGCTATTCGCAATATCCAATGTTGGCAATAGGAAGCCAGTGCAATGCCAATGAGAACGATGAGCAACGGACTTGCAACCTTCTTTCGTAAATTTTTTGAGACCAGGCAAATGCAAGCCACAGCAAGAAATATTTCTATGCCAAGGGCTTGCAATATCAACTCGGGACGAGAGATGCTGTAATTGCAGACATTCATACGCATATGCGTGGCCGGCATCAATGCAAAAGCCGTCATTGCGATGGCCAATGACGCGACAATCGCCCATCGATCAGCCCGCCACATGCGTCGATATACCACAAGTACGAGGCCAAATG
Organism: uncultured Bacteroidales bacterium; assembly: GCA_937995285.1. Lineage (GTDB taxonomy): Bacteria > Bacteroidota > Bacteroidia > Bacteroidales > Muribaculaceae > CAG-873. The sequence goes on from CALKKU010000080.1 coordinate 3,959, forward strand.
CGCATAGCGTAAATGCAGTGTAGCCTTCGTGCCAAAATGAATAGAACAGGGTGAATATAGCGACGCTCCACCATGGCAGCGGCTTTGCACGCAAAAAAGCCGCGATAAGAATCATCAGCATCATCGTCGTAAGCGTGTAGTTGGTGAGATATGCACAAGCCATCATAGGGTCGTACCATGGCAATGCGACTATGTATAGGAATGCCATCAGTGAGCAGAGCATCATCGAATTGCGTGTGGTAAGTCCGGCGAACTTGGCGCCGATTGTCAATGTTATGATTTGTGCCGTGGCTCCGACGAGGCCTTTGACCCACATGGGAACTATCATCAACAGTGGAACGCATACATTTGATATTCGGGGCGACCACGCATTTACATTGAATATGTGCAAGAGTTTGTGGAAGTCGAACACTCTGACGCCATAATGATCTTGCACCGAGCTGATGGCAAAATATACACCGTCGTCATAGCTGAAAGGTGCGATAGCATAGCGGATGAAGTAGTACACACCGAGCACCGCCACCGTCGCCCACAGCCACGGCAGCCGCTTCATTGAAGATATTAATTTGTTGAACATAGCTTTCATTCGATGTCGAAGTCGATTCGGACGATATGCCCGCAGATGTATTCGAGCCACCTGCCGTTGGGATATACCCATATGTACTCAGATCCGTCGCCGCTGCGAAAAGATTCCAAATATGCGCTGCTGCGGTATTTGAACCCGTTGTCAAATGTCATCCGGGTATAAATCTTCCACGTGTCGTCATTGAATTCTTCGGTCGGGCATATATAGTGGCCGCGATAATACCGTAATGCGATATTGGATTCAACCGGTGTCCCGGCTCCGGAGTGGTAGTCGCGCAGTTCGATTGGCGCCACCCTGATATACCCTTTTGTATCGAAGGCAAAAAGGCTGTTCGTGCGTCGTGAAAATGAATTGATTGTCCACACGGGATTATTCTGTCGGAAAGTCCAGGCCGGGTGTGGCGTGAGATGTCGTAGCGGTGCAAAAATTTGTCGGCCGGGATGACGCTTAAATTCATTCATAATATAATCACTTTCTGTTGCCGTGATGCAATCGTAGCGTATCACATAGCAAAACTGGATGAGTAGTCCGAGCCACACTGCACCGGCGGCGCACTTCAATGCACGGCCGGCATGGCGACCTTCGGTGATTCGGTTGACAATATATAGCAAGCCGAATACCGAGCATACCATTCCCGGGAAAGCGCTGCGAACAGATATTCGAAGTATCCACATCACGGCATACGATGCGATGGCCGTTCCGAGCATAATTGTGAGTACCGGGGATGCAACGATGTAGCGCCAACGACGGCTGACTGCGCATATGAGCCACACAGTCATAAACAACTCAATACCTGTCGTCGCCAAAATAAGTTCCCCGCCAAAGCATGGCATTTCTTCGTCAAGCCGGATATGTGTTGCCGGAAGACACCAATAGAGCAGTGTGACAGCTGTCAGTATAAGTGCTGCGACGAGGCGATCTGTACGCCACATATGGTGGCGCAGTGCGAGCGTGAACCAACAGGCACACATAGCGCACGCGGTGAATCCTTCGTGCCAAAAGGCGAAAAATACAGCATAGAGCAAAGCCTTCCACCACGCTATTGATTTTTTGCGCACGAAGATCGTGTACAGACCCGTCATAAGCACCGTCGGGATGCAGTAGTTTGTCATATAGGCGCACACTGTCAAAGAATCGTACCATGGAAGCAAAGAGATATACATCACGGCCATCAGCGTGCACAGTACCACCGAATTACGTCGCGTCAATCCTGCCATTCGAGCACCGAGTACCAATGTGACGGCTTGAAGGACTCCGCCAATCACCCCCTTGAGCCACACGGGTATTGACAAGAATATCGGTATCACCACATTGGACAGTCTGGGCGACCAATTATGGATGTCGAATATCTCGAACAGGCGTATCCAATCTACTACGAGGCTACCGTCAGCGGCGCGGTGGGAAACACGATGGAGATATATCGCATCGTCCATCGCCGGCGGCATCAGTGCATAGCGCACTGCAAAGTACACACCGAGCACTGCCACCGTCGCCCACAGCCACGGTGGCCGCTTTATGGAAAATACTATCTTGTTGAATATCGCGGTCATTGATTTATCTTCTCTAAAAGTTGCGAACCGGTCAACACTTCCATACGAGAGAATGCAAACAGTTTCTTGCCGAGGTCTTTGAGCGAAGCCCCGATGTGGTAGACTTCCTCGTCAATGATTAAGAAGCGGTCGTGAGCTTTCTTGTAGCTGTGCAGAGTTACACCGGGATATTGTTCGTTGTGGCGTGATACATCCAACCGCAGTTGCGACGATATGTGCCCGTCGTATATATCGACTGTGACACCCGGTGTTCGTTTGGCAAGTTGTACGAGAACTGAATCATCTACATAATTGTCGATCACAACTATCCGTTTCGTTGCCTTGCGAATTAAGCCGGAAATCAGTGCGTAAGCGTCGAATATCTGTCCATCGAAGAATACACCCTCTTTTGGCGGTAACGACGTGCGGACAAAGAAATCGACTTTGTTATCAAGTTCTGCCAGATGTTGTTCGTGCTCGGCCAGACGGCGGTCGACTTTGTCTTCGAGTTGGATGAACCGCTGATTGATAGAATATCCACGGAGAAGATAATCTTTCAATACCTTATTTGCCCATTGGCGGAACTGAGTCGCATTGCGACTGTTTACACGATATCCGACTGATAGAATTGCATCAAGATTGTAAAATTTGGTATTATAGACCTTCCCGTCTGTGGCAGTATATTCCAAAATGGAATAAACTGAACGTTCGTCCAACTCACCGCTTCCAAATATATTTTTCAGGTGCTTGGATATTGCAGGTTGTTTTACTCCAAATAGGTGCGCAATCTGCTGTTGAGTGAGCCACACGGTGTCATCCTCGACCCGAACCTCAAGTTTGAGCGCTTCGTCGGGCTGATATAGTATTATTTCATTGCCTTGTTTCGATTCCATTCTGCAAAGTTACGACAATAATTCTGATTTACAGCCTGATCGGACATCGCCTTCTTTCATCGAAAGCATACTGCCTAAAAGCAGTTAGCGCCTCAGTCGCCTGAAACGCTAACCCGATATTAAAAATATATGTATGAAACCTATTGAAAAAAATGAACAATAAATAAAGGACAAAAAAAATTACCCGTCATCACGACGAGCAATCTCTTTAACCTTAAATCTAATACCATGAAAAACACATTGCAAAGGTAATACATTTTCTATGCTCTGCAACATAAAATCCAATAAAAATTTATCGTTTTAACATCTTTTATCTAAATTGCGTCCTGTTTTCACATTTATGGCATAAAATCCGCCTCCGCTCATGAAAATCATTGCAGAATTAAATTTAAATACATAACTTTGTTATGCGACTACTGTCACTTACCATGGGTGGTAGAGAGTCAAAATGAGTTTGTAGAATCTTAATATATTTACTATGAAAAATGAGGATGTTGCATTGACTGCCGCAGGTGTTGTTGCTGAGATCGTTTCAGAGAATGTTAAGAGTTATGCGGTTAATTGTGGGCTGCAGTCTGCAATAGGTACTACTGTTGCCTCGAAAGCCGGAGCATTAGCGACTAAAATTACTATGTCGTTGGCAACGGTCAATCCGGCGGTGGCTTTTATAGTCGGTGCTGTTGCCATTGTTGGCGCCGTCGTTGTTATTGCTGAAAATAGTAGTTCTAACTACGACGGACACGATTGTTCTGATGAGTTTTTTCCGGCAATGAGTGGATTATATTCAGGGTAATTCAAAAAACACAGTTGTTAGTTTTTCCACTTATAGCCGTTCCACCACGCGTTGGCGGTAGGTGTCGCCAACGGGGAGGGTGGTGCCGGCTACGGTGACCGATGTGCGGTCGTAGGCGGTGATGTGGCGGATCGACACGATGTAGGAGCGGTGGATGCGCAGAAAGTCGCTCTCGGGCAGCGATTGCTCCACCGATTTCATGCTCATCAGCGTCAGCACCGGCATCGGGCGGCTCGCACAGTATATCTTCACATAGTCCTTCAGGCCTTCGACGTGGGTGATGTCGTCAATCGGAATGCGCACCGTGCGATAGTCGCTGCGCACGGTCAGCACCTGCGGTTCGACGGGCGCGGCAGTCTGCGGCAGCGATGATATGTAGCGGTCGACGGCGGCGGCAAACTCGTCGTAGCTCACCGGCTTGAGCAGGTAGTCGGTGGCATGTACTTTGAATCCCGCGAAGGCATAGTTGCGATAGGCCGTTATGAAAATCACGGCGGTTGACATTCCGTCGAGGGCTTCGGCAAGTTTCAGCCCCGTCATTCCGGGCATCTGTATGTCGAGCAGGGCGAGGTCAATGTCGCCGCGGCGAAGTCGGCTCAGTGCCGCTTCGGCCGATGTGAATGCCTCGACAAGCTCCAGCCCGGCGTGGCGCTTCACATACGATTCGATGAGCCGCACGGCCAGCGGCTCGTCGTCGACGATTATACATTTTAGCGGAGTCATTGGCGGTCGATTGTGAGTGAAGCGGTAAATATTCCGTCGTCGGCCGATGTGGTCAGTGAAGCTTTTCGGCCGTAGATCAGTTCGAGGCGACGCGAGAGGTTGGCGAGGCCGACGCCGCCGTCGCCTTGGTCGGCCGATGCATCGAATCGGTTGCGAGTAGTGCAGCGAATGCTGTCGGCGTCAACGCTGATAGCTACATCTATGGCATCGTCGGGATTGGGCGTGTTGCCGTGCTTGAAGGCGTTCTCGACGAGGGTGACGAAGATGAGCGGCGGCACGGTGACGACATCCTCCGCACGGTTGTCGACGGTGAAGTTGATCGGCCGCCGGCCCATGCGCAGTTTCATCAGCTCTATGTAGTTGGTGATGAAGTCCACTTCGCGTCCGATGTCGACGCTCTCGGGATTCTCATACACCATATATCGCAACATCTGCGACAACTCGTGCACGGCACGGCGAGCCTCGTCGGGCGATATTTCTATCAGAGCATAGATACTGTTGAGCGTGTTGAACAGGAAGTGGGGATTGAGCTGCCCGCGCAGGCCGGCAAGTTCGCTCTCGCGCTGCTCGGCGACGAGGCGCTGATTGCGGCGTTCGAGGTCGAACCAATGAGCAGATTGCTTCAAGGCCACGGCGAGAGCCACAACCATAGCGAGCATCACGCCGTCGCGCAGCATGAATGACAGCGATGCGATGAATTGTCGATCGATCCCATGATCGTGGTGATGTCGGCGCGGCGGTCGCGCGGCCATCTCTATGGTCGACATATATTGCATCAGCAACGTCGCCGCTACGATGATAACGACGTTGAGCAACAGGAATTTAATCCATTGCTGTCGCTTCACAATCATCCGTTCGGCCAGGAACACATAGTTGACGTAGAACACGGCAATCATCACACCCGATTTGCCGTAGACCCACCACGATATGCCGCCGTGGCGCCACGGCGACGAGTAGCGGAGCAAAATCTCCGGCAGCACGAAGAGCAGCGCCACAAATATTATGTGTGTCAGCGCTATGATGAAGCCGTGTCGGCGGCGATTGATATTTGATTGCGGCAGCAGGTCAGACATATTGCGAATGGTTGATTGTCAGCGATTAAAAGCAGCGTCGTACGAGGCGGTGAATTACTGCGGCATTCAGCGCCGTGATGGCTATGATGATAAGAGCACCCACGGCTATGCCTGTCAGCGGCGCCGACACGGCGGCGCCGAGGGTTTCGATTGCCGGCGACCACAGATGCGACAGCACGCACGCGCAGATTGTCGCCAACACGAGCACACCGACATTTATAGAGGCGACAAGCGCTATGTAGCGGCGCGACACTTCGGCCGGCGTGTAGCCCAGCAGCAGCAGTCCGCTGATGGTGGCGCGGTTCTTGGTCACGAGCAGATAAAGGCTCAGCACGAGTATCGCTATGGCAAGCAGTGTGATGACCGCGCCGACGCCGACAATGGCCGAGGCGCCCATAGTGAGCAGACGCGACGTGCGGCCGAGATTATCCTGCGGTCCGGCGATTTCATAGCCGTGACGACTGAAAAACTTGTCGACGGCCTCATCGCCCGGGTCGCTCACTTCCACCACTAAGCGCGACGGCTGTTCCACGGCGCCCGAGCCGTAGCGTTCGTGCGCCCAGTCCATAAAGGCTTGCGGTACGGCGATGGTGTTGAGCCACGACGAGAAGCCTACGATGCGGGCCTTGACGGATTCGCGCAACCCGTTGCCGGTCAGCACTATTGTTATGGGAATGGACGATATGACGCCCTCGCTTATCATCGGCATACGGCCGCTTGCCGCGAAGCCGAAATTGTAAAGCGCCAGGTAGTCGCGCGACAGCACTATCGGAATTTCGGGCCGCGAGGGGTCGAATGACCAGTCGTTGCCGTCGATGTCGACCAAGTCGTCGGGGACGGACTCGAAGAACAGCGATGTCGACATACCGCGGCCGCCCATATCCACGCCGGCCCATACGCCGAAGTCGGCCGCCTGGAAGCGCGACACGCGGCGGCACCACGGTTGGTGTGTGATTTCGTCGATTTCATCGTCGGAAAAACTCGGTGCGGCGTTGCCGAGCGTATTGAGCAGCCCTACCGGCTTGGATATTACCAGATTGCGCGGCGGCAACAGATTGAAATCGTTGCTGTCCTCGCGGAGCAGAGCACCGGCAAGGTCGTGATAGAGTTGCACGGCGGCCATCACGATAATCAGTCCAACGAGCGTGGCTGCGGCATAGCCGCCGATTTGCCACTTGCTTATATTGTGCTTGAGCAGTCGCCAGATCATAGTTGCATGGGTATGACCGGAATCGGCAACAACAGCGGATTGCCTACCGAGGTTGATATTATGCCTGCGCCGAGAGCCGCCGCTTCGTCGGCAACCATTCGGGCGCACGTTTCGTTGTTGCCGCGATCGAGGTGGCTCACCGGCTCATCGAGAATGATGAAGTCGAACGGTTGACACAGGGCGCGAATCAGCGCCATGCGCTGGCGCTGACCCACCGACATACGACCGGCCGGGCGGTCAAGGCAATCGTCGATTGCCAGTTGTTCAAACATCTTGCGGATCTCCGACTCCGACTTGTAGTCGGACAGGCGATTTTTGAGTATGACGTTTTCAAGCGCCGTGAGCGAGGCGAACACTTCGAGCTCCTGAGGCAGGTAGGCCAACTTGTCGCGGCGCAGTCGGCAGATGTCGTTGATCGACAGCGACGCTATGTCGGTGTCGTCAAGGAGAATCTTACCTACATAGTCGCGTCGCGCTCCGTAGAGAAACGAGCAGAGCGACGACTTGCCGCGACCCGACGAGGCGTTGAGACAATAAGCCCGGCCGCGCTCGAAGTCGACATCGCGCAGCATCACATCGCTGCCGGCCACGCGCTCGCGGTCGCCGGCGTTGTCAAACACCCGAGGCAACACCCCGCGCAGCCTTATCGCTGAAATATGATCGGTCATTGATTGTGGAGGCAGTGATTAATAGCCGTATTTATTGCTGTTTACGATAGTGAAGAACTGGTCGAGGAAGTTCAGGTCAGTGTCGGTAAATTCCACTACGGCATCCATGTGGTCGGCATAGCCCTTGAGCTTGCCCTTGATGCCGCACTTCACACCGGCCGGTCGCAGCGGCTCGAAGTTGGCCGGAATGTTGACCGACGCCCACAGCAGGCAATTCTTGGCATCGGAGGCCGACACCTTCGCATTGTCGCTTTCCTTCTTGGTGCGTGCCACGATGAACTCTCCGTCCTTCTCAATATTTACAGTGCCCGTGCCGGGGACTTCGATCTTGTAGCCGTCGCCGCTGCGCATCATCATTCCGAATGAATTTTCTTTCAGGAACGACAGCATCTTGTCGGCCTTGCCGTCGACCGTGCCAACGCCGGCCACTATCTGCCAGTCGTCGATCGAGCGCGAGTCAAAAGCGTTTTTGTTGGCCGGGTTCACCGAGGCAAACATAGCGCCGTTGAGTGCACGCATCACCGGGTTGTCAATCTGCGAATCGCTCAGGCTATATTCGCGCGGAAGGTCAATCTTGCTGAGTATATGATAGAGCGATTCATCCTTCAGACCTACCCAAGCGAACGCCAGTAGATCCTTGTCGCTCACGTATTTGATCTGTTCCGAGATGTCGCCCACTTCGTAATCCTCAAACTGTTCCGAAGCGATTGCAGTGAATTTCTCCGCCGTGCCTTTCGAGGTGACAGCGGTGAGCACCATCGACATCTTCGGACCGTCGAAGTTGAAGGCTGCTGCCACCGACACATCGTATTTCGACAGATCGTTCGGCGAGGCCAATATATTCATATCATTGCTCTTGAGCAGCAAGTCGCGCTTCCAATCCTTCAGCGGCGTCGAGATGAAGTCAAGATAATCCTCCACATATTCATCTACGTCCGTACGGCGTAGATTGAAGGCTACGGCCACGTTATCTTCGATGAGAACGGCCGCCGACTCATCTTCGTTGACGAATACCTTATGTCCTTTGACAGTCTGCGTGGTGAACGATGCCTCACGGAGCGACGATGTGAAGTCGCCTTCATCAGTGATGCAAATCAGCACACCGTTCAAATTGTGACTGTCCGCGAAAAATACGGCTTGCTCATAGTCATAACCTTTCACCGACATAAGGTCTTTGAAATCCTTGCGGCCATCCTTGCCCATGACCTCCTTGAGGCTGCGCGACAACTTCAATTTGCCGTCGTCGATAGTCGCACCGGCCGATTTGAGCCATTCGAGCGGCTTTATAGTTATAACCAACGCGGCATCGTCGCCCACCTTGTCGAGCAGCGCCGCCGTATGCTTCTTGCAACTTGTGAAAGAAAAGACCAATGTCAGCAGCACCAACATCAATCCACTGCGCATAATATTTTTCATATAAGTCGGTAAATTTTTATAGGTAGCGCAAAGATAACAATAATAATTGAAAACCGACACATCAATAATTGATATCGACGCCGCGTTCCACACCGTCGTTGTTGAGTGTGCGGCGAGTTTTGGGCTGCTTCTTGCCGAAGTCGAGGCGATAGTTGATGCCGACCAACAGCATATTGGCGCAGTCGCGGATATTTTGCACGAATGTTTCGGGATGAACATCGGAGAATGTCGTGCTATCGTACGTAGAGCCACGCTTGGTGAACAGGTTGATGCCCGACAGCGAGAATGTCCAGTTGCGATAGTTGTATTGAACTTTTATCGTATTCCATCGATCCTCTGATATGAACGTATTTCCCGACAAGGTATATCTCGGCTTTATTTGATAATTTGCCGAAATCTGCCAGTTGCCTATGGTCAAAGCTGCATTGGCCGATGCATAGATTCTATTTTTGATAAAGTTCAAGCCGGTAAGTTTCACTATGTAGTGATCCCATCCGATATTACCCCAAATATTCAACACTCCAAACAGCCGCTCATATGCGAGATCCAATTCCACGTTTACCAAGTCATCGTGGCGGCCGTTTACGGCCGAACTCATAAACTTATCGAAATACGGACTTGCCGTATTGCTGATATAGGAGTAGTCGTAATAGATAGGCTTGATAGTCCGACTATGAGCCGCCCACAGCGATCCGTTGAACTTACAATTGGCATAGCGGATGTAGATGCGGTTTCGTATATAGTCCGACGGTTTCAAGTCGGGATTGCCCCGGCGTACGGATATTTCATCAATAGTCTGAATGAGTTCGGACTGCTCTGAAATCGCCGGCATCGACGGATCATACATAAACAGGTAATTCAGCGTCACATAGCGCGACAACGGATAGTTCATATTGACAGTGGCTTTGAATCGTGCCGCATCGACTTTATAGCCGTTGTTGTCGCTGTGGTTGTAGATCCCCGAAACGTTGACACCGTAATTCAGCCGATTGATGCGACCGATTATCTGCGCATATGCCGACAGGCGGTTGAGGTTGATGATGTCTTCACTGAATGAGCCGTTTTCGGTCTGAGAGTTGGTGGTCGCATTGTAATAATCCTTCACGCCGAAGTTCGTGGTGAAGCCGGAGAAAGATTTTGAATACATAAATTCACCTCCGCCGCGCCACGACTTGTTGTGCGTCATCGCAGTCATACTTTCATCAGCGGAAGCGCTTTCATACACATCTCTGTAATTGCGCCCGTAGTCGCCCGAAGAATACCGTCCGAAAGCATTGACTTCGATATACTGCGATTCGTCAAATTGACGTTTATAGAGCAAATCGATATTAGGCGAAGTGAAGTCGATGTTTCGTCCGAGGAGTCTTTTATAGTTTACAGGTTCGCCGCCGAATGCCTTGGTTGTCAAAGAATTTTCGTCAAAATTCTGACTTTCAAATGATATACCTGCGTTGACTGCAAATATCGAATTTGCATCGTGCATGTACGTGTAGCCGGCCGACAGTTCGTTGCTCAAGTAATTGAAGTCGGATGGAATCCCTTCACGTCGACGAGTTATCGGAGCCTGACGGCCTATGAACGTTTCATCCGTGCTTATCTCACACTTGTCATAGTCGCGCCAATTCACTCGATAGTTTATTTCAAATTCAGATTTCCCGTAGTGATAATTTGCTCCGGCATTGCCATTGATAAATCCCGTGTATGCGCCACCGAGAATCCCGGCCACGACAGTCCCGCCGTCTTCGCGCGGCTTCAGGATTATATTGATTACCTGGCGATTGTCATACCTTAGGTCAGGACTGTCGTGATATTCTATTCGCAATATATTCTCCGGATTTATCGACAGGAAACGATTCAGATCGGTCGGCTTGCCGTTAATCTTGAAAACAGGAGTGGAATTGTCGACTTTTACCGTTTGGAGGGCTTCATTTACTACAAGCCCCGGCATCTTGAATTGCAAGTTGTTGAGCAGCGACAGACCGTTGGTCGATTGAGATATCTCGCTTTTCGACGGAATCACTATATAGCGGTCGGCTTTCTGTGTGACGGACTGTGCGGTGACAGACACCTCATCCAGTTCGACAGCTCGTGGCAACAACTTTATTGTGCCCAAGTCGACAAACTCATCCGCTGTTCCGACGACGTTTATGAATAAAGTATTGCGTCCCTCCTTTGAGATCTCTACGAGCAGCGACGTGTCTTCAATATCAGCCGAGTAGAACTGTCCGGCTTGGTCGGTTTCGATTCCTATAACAATATCGTCATCATCGTTGCGGCCAATCACAACAGCCTTGTGAATCGGCTTGCCGGCTTCGTCAACAATTGAACCTCGGATGACGTATCCATATGCGCTCACTGATTGCATGATGAACAACAACAGTAATGCAAGTGTTTTAAATCGCGTTAAACTCATAGTTCCAAAAGTTTGACGTTAGAGAAATAAGGTCTTATAGTGTGATTGTGCAAATGTAAAAAAAAATTATTAATTTTGTGGTCTGAAATACATTGAATCACAATGGACTTGTTTGAAACTGTCAATAACGACATTAAGAAGGCAATGCTCGCACGCGAAAAGGTGCGTCTCGAAGCATTGCGCGGTATCAAGAAGGAATTTCTGGAAGCCAAGACCGCTCCCGGTGCCAACGGCGAATTGAGCGACGAAACGGCTCTGAAAATCCTCACCAAGATGGCCAAGCAGCGCCGCGAAAGCGCCAAAATCTACACCGAGCAGTCGCGTCCCGACCTCGCAGAGGGCGAATTGGCCGAAGTAGCAGTCATTGAAGAATACCTCCCCAAGCAACTCACCGCCGACGAACTCCGCGCCGAACTCACCCGGATTATCGAATCGGTCGGCGCATCGTCGCCCGCTGATATGGGCCGCGTGATGGGCACCGCCACCAAGGCTCTTGCCGGCAAGGCCGACGGCCGCGCCATCTCGGCTATGGTTAAGGAACTTTTGTCAAAATAATTAAACTCACTGATATACAATGCTCACATTGCAGCAAATCAAAGCCGACCCCGAGCGCATCATCGCACGCTTGGCCGTGAAGGGCTTTGACGGCCGCGAACCTATCGGCCGTGTAATCGAACTCGACGATCAACGTCGCGCTCTCCAACTCAAAAATGACAATCTCGCCGCCGAGCTCAACAAGCTCGCGGCTACAATCGGCGCTCATATGAAAGCCGGCGAACGCGACCTTGCCGAAAAGGCCAAGGCTGCCGTCGCCGATATGAAAGCCGAACAGAAGCAACTCTCCGAACAACTCTCGAAGGCCGAGGACGACATCCGCACCATTCTGCTCAATGTCCCTAACGTGCCTTGCGATATGGTGCCCGAAGGCCGCACCGCCGCCGACAACGTTGTCGAAAAGACCGGCGGTCCGATGCCCGACCTACCCGAAGACGCTCTGCCCCACTGGGAACTTGCCAAGAAATACAACCTCATCGACTTCGACCTCGGTGTGAAGATTACCGGTGCGGGCTTCCCGGTCTACCTCGGCAAGGGCGCCAAGTTGCAGCGTGCTCTAATCCAGTTCTTCCTCGACAGCGCATCCGAAGCCGGCTACCTCGAAGTGCAGCCGCCCTACGTTGTCAACGAAGCATCGGGCTACGGCACAGGACAACTTCCCGACAAGGAAGCTCAGATGTACGTCGCTCCCCTCGACGGCCTCTATCTTATTCCGACCGCCGAAGTGCCCGTCACCAACCTCTACCGCGATGTAATCATCCCGGCCGACAAGTTGCCGATCAAGAACTGCGCCTACTCGGCATGCTTCCGTCGCGAAGCCGGTTCGTACGGTAAGGACGTGCGCGGCCTCAACCGTCTGCATCAGTTCGACAAGGTGGAAATCGTCCGCATCGAGAAGCCCGAGAACTCCTACGCAGCTCTCGAAGACATGAAGGCTCACGTGCAGTCGTTGCTCGACCGTCTCGGTCTGCCCTGGCACATCCTGCGCCTCTGCGGCGGCGATATGTCGTTCACCTCGGCCATTACATTCGACTTTGAAGTGTGGTCGGGCGCTCAGAAGCGTTGGCTCGAAGTATCATCGGTGTCCAACTTCGAGACCTATCAGGCCAACCGCCTCAAATGCCGCTACCGTGGCGAAGACAAGAAGACACACCTCTGCCACACCCTCAACGGCTCGGCTCTTGCACTGCCGCGTATCATGGCCGCAATGCTCGAGAACAATCAGACCCCCGAGGGTATCGTAGTTCCCGAAGTGCTGCGCAAGTACACAGGCTTCGACATTATTAACTAATACACAAGCCGCTTTGGATATAGACCCGTTGCCGCCCCTCGCGGCACTACACACCGTAATGACACAAATCGCCCCGGCGGCCTCCGGACTTTCGTTCGGAGGCGCCGTGGCGCTTGTCGTTGCATTGGGATGCCTTTTGCTGTCGGGATTCGTGTCGGCAAGCGAGATAGCATACTTCTCACTTACCGAATCACAGCTCGACGACCTCGATGACACACGCCAGGGCGAAGGCATCCGTCGCCTCTTGGCCAAGCCCGAGCGACTGTTGGCCACAATATTGATTGCCAACAACTTGGTGAACGTCACCATAGTCGTGCTGTGCAACTTTGCCCTCGGTCCGATATTCGCCGGAATGAGTGCCGTATGGAGTTTCGTGCTTCAGACCGTTATCCTCACATTCCTCATCCTCCTTTTCGGCGAAATTCTGCCCAAACTTTACAGCAGCAACTATCCCGAGAAGTGGGCGCGGTTGGCAATGCCCGGCCTGACAGCCATTGCGCACATGCTGTCGCCCGTATCGCGCTTTTTGGTCAACTCCACTTCGATTGTCAACCGCGTAGTCACCAAGCAGGCCGATGCCGTCACCACCGACGACCTCTCGCAGGCACTCGAACTCACCAAGAACACCGCCGGTGACAAGGATATTCTCAAGGGCATCCTGCGCTACGGCGACAAGCGAGCATCGGAAATTATGACACCGCGCATCGACATCATCGACCTTGATGTGAAGATGACATTTGAGCAAGTGATGCAGTCGGTGCTGAAATACAACTACTCGCGCATCCCCGTCTACGAGGGCAATGAGGACAATATTCGCGGCATCTTGTATTCGCGCGACTTGCTGCCCTACATCGGCAAGGTCGACAATTCGTTCGATTGGACGACACTGCTCCGCGACACGTTCTTCGTGCCTGAATCGCGAATGATCGACGACCTCCTCGAAGACTTCCGCACCCGCAAGCAGCACCTCGCTATCGTTGTCGACGAGTTCGGCGGTACGCAAGGCATCGTCACCCTCGAAGACGTCCTCGAAGAAATCGTGGGCGACATCGACGACGAATACGACACTGTGGAGACCACCTACAAGCGTCTGCGCGACGACATCTTTGACTTTGAGGGTCGCACTCTGCTCACCGACTTCTTCCGTATCACCGGACTGGCCGAAGACGCATTCAACGACGTCACCGAGGATGCCGAGACTATCGCCGGTATGCTGCTGACAATCAAGGGCGACTTCCCGCTCGAACGCGAGACGCTCAGCTACGGTAACTGCAACTTCCTCATTCTCGAAGTGACCGAGCACCGTATCGCCCGTGTCCGTGTTAAAGTCAACCCCGAAGCCGTAAAAGCATGACCGCTCCGCTGCGACAGGTGTCTATGGCTGTCGCCGTAGCGGCGGTGATGATTGTCGCCTGCGTGGCGTGCGGTCGTTCGGATGCCGGCATACCGCGCCGACTTGCATATCCGCGCCCCGTGTTGCTTGATACCGCGATGCGGAGTGTTGCCGGTCTTCCCGTGCACTTCGAGGTAAATGCTGCAGCGACAGATACGTGTCCTCAGTCCGATTGGCTCGATGTGGTATACTCGACTTATGGCACTACATTGCACGTCACATTTTCCCGTACGGACGCTGCGCATATTGCCGAAGTGAAATCCAACCGTATGGAGCGGATGATGCTCAACAACGGCGACCTGCCGGCGCACAACACCGAGTGGCGCAATGCTGCCGGATGGGACGTGCTCGTCGCCGTTACCCTCGGCTCATCGACACCGGTTCAGTTCTTTGCCACCGACGACAGCGCTATGGTGGTGAGCGGTGCGGCATTTTTCGGCAAAGCCACGCCTATCGACTCCGTGAAGCCCTATGTCGATGCCGTGCGCGACGACATCGTACGCTCTATGAACGTCTTGTCATGGAACTGATTGAAATCTCGTCAACACGCATCGCCGTCGGCCGACTTGCCGCTTACGATCGCTCGACAAAGCGAGCGGTAGAGCGCCGCTGTGCCTTGCAGTTGCTCCGCGAACTCCTCGGTCGTGATGACATCGAAATCGGTCACCGCGACGATGGTGCTCCGTATATATTATGTGAAAAGCCGTCGGAGCCGATGTCGCACCTGTCCATAAGCCACTCCAATGACTTGGTGGCCGTGGCTGTCGATGCGCATCATCGCATCGGCATTGACATAGAGCAGCCGCGCGACAATCTCCGCCGCGTGTTGCCGCGTGTGCTGTCGCCCGAAGAAATGTCTGTTTATGGAACAAGTGAAGCCTTGATGCTCAAGGCCTGGACACTGAAAGAAGCCGCTTACAAAGTCGCCGACAATCCCGGCGCCGACTTCCGCCGCGACTTGCCTTTACCTCTTGCCGAAAAAGAAAACACGATACCTGTCGCCACTCCCGAAGGAAGCGCAACTTGCATAATAGAATTTTCGGAGGCTGTCGCGATTGCCGGTGTCAGCGCTTGGCTGAGCGTGGTGAAGCAGCTCTACTAAGCCTCGCGGCGATCAGTCCTTGGTGCCGTAAGCCAAGTCGCCGGCATCGCCGAGTCCCGGAACGATGTAGGAATGGGCGTTGATTTTGTCATCGATTACGCCTACCCACAGCGTGGCGTCTTCGGGCATCACCTTGTTCATATAGTCGACTGCCACGCGCGATGCGATGACCGATGCAATATGAATTTTGGCGGGAGTGCCCTTGGTGAGCAATGCGCGGTAGCTCAGTTCCATCGAAGCGCCGGTGGCAAGCATCGGGTCGCAGAGTATCAACGTCTTGCCTTCGAGACGCGGCGATGCGAGGTATTCGATGAATACGTCGAAACTTTCCTTTTCCTTATACTTGCGGTAGGCCGATACAAAGGCGTTTTCGGCGCGGTCGAAGTATTCGAGAAATCCTTGGTGGAAAGGAACGCCGGCGCGGAATATAGTGCCGAGCACCACTTGTTCGCCTATAGTCTCGCAGTGTGCGACGTCGAGCGGTGTGGTTACGTCGGTGTTGTTGAATTTAAGCGTTTTGCTGATTTCGTAAGCCATAATGTTGCCGCAGCGTTCGAGGTTGCGGCGGAAGCGCATGGGGTCTTTCTGAATTTCCGTATCGCGCATCTCGGCCATATATTGGCTCATCAGCGAAGGTTGTTCGGCAAAGTTAATTACTTTCATTCGCGTTTTCTTTGTGCCGAAACACAGGTCTCGGCAGGGTAAAATTTTACAAAATTACTTTTTTTACAGCAAACGAAAAGGTCAATCAGATAAAAAGTCTTAAATTTGCACGATTTTTAACAAAACACATACATCGAAATGTCGACAAACACTGTAGATAACGCTCGCAAGGTGACCACAATGCGCCTGAGCGAGATGAAACAACGCGGCGAAAAAATCGCCATGCTCACCGCTTATGATTATTCGCTTGCCAGCCTCGTGGATGAAGCAGGCATCGATGTGATTCTGGTCGGTGACTCCGCCTCCAATGTGATGATTGGCAATGCAACAACTCTGCCCATCACCCTCGACCAAATGATTTATCACGCCAAATGCGTCACCAACGCCGCCAAGCGTGCATTGGTGGTTTGCGATATGCCTTTCGGCTCATATCAGGGCAACTCCAAAGAGGCTCTTTCATCGGCAATCCGTATCATGAAGGAAAGCGGCGCCGAAGCCGTGAAACTCGAAGGCGGTGCCGAAATCCGAGAATCGATCGAACGCATCCTCTCTGCCGGCATTCCCGTTATGGGTCACCTCGGCCTCACTCCGCAGTCGATCAATAAGTTCGGCACATACGCAGTGCGTGCCAAGGAAGAGGCCGAAGCCGCCAAACTCATTTCCGACGCCAAGATGCTTGCCGAGATAGGTTGCTTCGCCATAGTCCTCGAAAAGATTCCTGCTGCATTGGCTGCCAAGGTCGCTGCCGAAGTATCTGTACCCGTGATCGGTATCGGTGCCGGTTCGGGTGTCGACGGCCAGGTACTCGTGCTTCAGGATATGCTTGGAATCAACAAAGGCTTTTCACCCAAGTTCCTCCGTCGCTATGCCGACCTTGCCACAGTCATTGACGAAGCCATCTCGCACTACGTAGCCGACGTCAAAGCCGTCGACTTCCCCAACGAAAACGAGCAGTATTGATATTGCCGGCGAAAGCCGGCAAGGGTAGGCGAGCCTTCGGCCCGCCCGCCACTGGGTGACAGCAATTAATTAATCGTAATATAAGAGGCTGTGATGTAACCATCAATTACGTCGCAGCCTTTTATTTTGCAAAATGGATGATGTTGTTTTGTAAATAATTTCGTCCGATTAGACAAAAAGTTGGCCAAACGGTATAATTAATTGTTTAATAGATGTGTGAAGCAACTCTAAATTCGTAACTTTGCCGACGAATATGAAATCTATGACGCGACTTTTCAGAATTGCAGCACTGCTGCTCGTTGCAATATTTGCGATGCCGGCCGACGCATGGTCGCAGATATTGTCGCCCAACCACTACGTGTTCAATCCCGACAGCATCCGTCGCGACTTCCGCGACCAGCCCTATTTCGGCTTGTACAAAGACAATTATTTCATATTCGGCCCGCCGGTCGGCTTCCGTCCCACCAAGGAAAATACCAACATCAAATTCCAGGTGTCGATAGCGCAGCGACTTACCAATGCTACCCTTCCCGGCGGCACATATCTCTACCTGTTCTACAGCCAAAAGTGCTTCTGGAACGTGCTCGAAAATTCGATGCCGATGACCGATCTCAACTTCAATCCCGGTATCGGCCTCACCAAGCCGCTGTTCGTCAAGAACCGCTACATCGGCAAGGTCAGTCTTATCGTGGAACATGAGAGCAACGGTCGCGACAGCATTCAGTCGCGTTCGTGGAACAAGATATCACTTGCCGCCAACATCATCATCGACCCCAATCTGATGGTTTCGGGCAAAATCTGGCTGCCGATTGTTGACGGCGAAAACAACAAAGACATCCTGAAATACAGCGGCATATACCAGATGAGCGTGCAAGCCTCGACCGACAACCGCAAGTTCACCGGCTCGATAACCTTGGTGAAGCGCCAAGGGTGGAATCTCAACTACAACACCATCGTGGAACTTGCCTACCGCTTCTCGCGCCGCTCCAATCAATACTTCTTCCTGCAATACTACAACGGCTACGGCGAAGGCCTTCTCGACTACAAAGTCTTCAAGAGCCAGCTCCGCCTCGGCATCGTCATCAAGCCGATGCTCTTCAGCGACTTCTGATACATCGGGTTATTGACTCACAGTCTTTATTACGCGCGCGGGATTGCCGACAGCCACACTGTTGGTCGGTATGTCGTGCGTGACAACCGCTCCGGCGCCGATGACGCTACCTCGGCCTATCGTGACGCCCGGTAATAGTATTGCTCCGCCGCCAATCCACACATCGTCCTCAATCTTTATCGGTCGTGAGCGAGTGATGCAGAATCCTCCCGATGCGGCACGTTGCTCGGCATTCTGAGTGCGTTCCGCTACATTGGTGGAGTGCGTGGCCGTGTAGATCTTCACATCTGACGCAATAAGCACATTTGATCCGATATCGATACGGTTGTTGTCTACAAATGTGCAATTCATGTTGATAATCACATCATTGCCGCAGTGAATATTTAAGCCGTATTCGCAATGGAAGTCAACATCGATCCATACACCTTCTCCCACACTGCCGAGCATACATTTCATCAGCGCCCGACGGGCAGCCTTGTCGGAAATAGGCGTGTCGTTGAACTGTCGCAGCAGCGCCTTGTTGCGATACACAATGGCAAGCATCTCATCATCGCATGTGAAATCCTCGCCTCTCATACATTTGTCATATTCACTCATAGCGATATTCGTTTTACATCGGCAAAGATATAAAAATCTCCGATTTTATTCAATAAAATCACTGTACTGGATAAAATAAGCACTTTTTTATCCAGTACAACGCTTGAATTGGATAAAATTGACTATTTTTGCACCAAAGTTTATGTGATATGAGAACTACGATTTTAAACCAACGTGCCGAACGAGATGAATTGATGTCACGTCCGTATCAACAACGTTCTGTTCAATACGATACGGATGAGTTGTTGAGAAGTCCGCTTATAAAACTTATCACAGGTCCTCGCCGTGTTGGTAAATCCGTGTTTTCATTGTTGATGTTGCGCGGTAGAAACTTCGCATATCTCAACTTCGATGACAATCAGTTGCTTGACAAGTGGGATGAGGATATCGTAATGTCGGTGCTTGATGAAGTTTACCCCGACTATGAATATCTCCTGCTTGATGAAATACAAAATTTGCCCGGTTGGGATCTGTGGGTGAGTAAGTTGTATCGCCGTGGAAAGAATCTCGTAATCACAGGGAGCAATGCAAAAATGCTCAGCCGCGAGATGGCAACAGTCTTGACGGGGCGCTATTTGCAAATCGAAATGCTCCCGTTCAGTCTTGACGAAACGATAAGTTGGCTCAATGTCGGTTCGCGAAGCAGCGAACAATTCAATTTGAATGAGCTACTGACATCCGACTACATGCGCAACGGCGGCTACCCGGAAACTATAAATGCTCGCAGCATCACCAAGACATATTTGTCTACGTTGTTCGATTCTATTTTGCTGAAAGATGTCGCCAAGCGACACAACGTAAGGAATACCACGGATTTATATAATCTGGCTACATACCTTCTTGCAAATTTTTGCAACCCGGTTTCGGTCAATGCCCTTGTCGGTGAACTCGGATTGTCGAGTGTTACGACTGTAAAGAAATTCTGTGATTATCTCAACGAACCGTACCTCTTCTTCTATCTTCCAAGATTTAATAACAAATTGAAAGAAATGAAAAAGGCTCCGCGCAAGGTCTATATTGTGGACAACGGCTTTGTGCAAAGCACTGCTTTCAATCTTAGCGATAACCTTGGTAGATTGCTTGAAAATCAGGTATTTGTAGAACTTATGCGCCGAGGGTATATTCCCGGTAATACGCTCTTTTATTATCGCTCACGCAACGATAAAGAAATTGATTTTGTAACTCGACACGGCGTTAAAGTAGAGCGATTGATACAGGTTTGTTATGATATGTCGTCTGAGAAAGCGCGTAGGCGTGAACTTGATTCTCTTGTCGAATGTGCTGATGAACTGAAGTGTGATAACCTTGTAGTCATAACCAATGATTATCAGGACGACATTGAGTGGAAAGGTCGAAAAATATCGGTTATTCCCTTTGACCGGTTTTAGTTATTAGTGTTGTCGGCAAGGTTATTTAATTCAAAGTTCGTAACTTTGTCGTTGAAAGTTACAGACAATGCCGATGAAAGGAATAATCCTCGCCGGAGGCACCGGTTCGCGCCTCTATCCCATCACCAAAGGAGTCAGCAAGCAGTTGCTGCCCATCTACGACAAGCCGATGATCTACTATCCGTTGGCCACGTTGATGCAGGCCGGCTTGCGCGATATATTGGTCATCTCCACCCCCGACGACCTGCCGGCGTTTCGTCGCCTGCTTGGCGACGGCAGCGACTTCGGCATCACGCTCAGTTATGCCGAACAGCCGCGCCCCGAAGGATTGGCACAGTCATTCATTATCGGTCGTGAATTTATCGGTGACGACAGCGTGTGTCTTATCCTCGGCGACAACATATTCCACGGCGCCGACTTTGCGCGAACCCTCTCCGAGGCCGTGAAGCGCACCGAAGCCGGTCGAGCCACCGTGTTCGGCTACCGTGTCGACAATCCGTCGCGCTACGGCGTCGCAGAGTTCGACGCTTCAGGCCGTTGCCTGTCAATCGAGGAAAAACCCGTCAATCCGAAGTCCGATTTCGCCGTGACCGGCATTTACTTCTATCCTAACAGCGTGGTCGACATTGCCGCCGCGATAAAGCCGTCGGCACGCGGTGAACTTGAAATAACATCGGTCAACAACGCCTACTTGCAGCAGGGATTGCTCGACGTGCTCACCTTGCCCGAAGGATTCGCCTGGCTCGACACCGGCACACACGATTCTTTGGCCGAAGCCTCGATCTACGTTGAGGTGCTCGAAAAGCGCCAGGGCGTGAAGATTGCCTGTCTCGAATCAATCGCATATCATCGCGGCTGGATTACTCGCGAGCAACTGCTCGCCGCCGGCGAATCGATGAAATCCAACCAGTACGGCCAATACCTCATCAAAGCCGCAAACCTGTCATCACTCGGAAAATGAAAGCGATCAAGACAGAAATTCCCGGTGTGGTGATTCTCGAACCTGAAATCCACGGTGACGATCGCGGCTACTTCTTCGAGAGTTGGACCGAACGCGACTTTGCCCGGCTTGTCGCCCCCGTTCACTTCGTGCAAGAAAATCAGAGCCGCTCGCACCGCGGCGTGTTGCGCGGTCTGCATTTCCAATGTCCGCCCTTCGCTCAGGCTAAACTCGTGCGCGTGGTCGAAGGCACGGTCATCGATGTAGCCGTCGATTTGCGTCGCGGCTCGCCCGCCTACGGTCGATATACGGCTGTCGAACTCTCGGCCGACAACAAGCGGCAATTGTTCATCCCTCGCGGGATGGCGCACGGCTTCTTCGTGCCGAGCGAAAGTGCCACATTCATTTATAAGTGCGACAACTACTACCATCCCGAATCGGAAGGCGGCATCGCCTGGGACGACCCAAATCTGAATATCGAGTGGCCACTGTCGGGTATCACTCCCGACCTTTCGGCCAAGGACCGGTTGCACGGTTCGTGGGCCGACTTCAAAACTCCTTTTACCTACGATAATGAATTCAACGACTGAATATAAGCGACATATAATGGTCACCGGCGGTGCCGGATTTATCGGTTGCCACCTCGTGAAGCGATTGGTCCGCCGCTACCCAGACTACCTCATCGTCAACGTCGATGCACTCACCTACGCAGGCAATCTCGACAACCTCACCGACATAGCCGATGCCCCCAACTACATGTTTGTCCAAGCAGACATCACCGATTACACGACGATGCTCGACGTGATGCGTCGCCACAGCATCGACGGTATCATCCACCTCGCTGCCGAGAGTCACGTCGATCGCTCTATCAGCGATCCGTTTATTTTCGCCAAGACCAACGTCCTCGGCACACTCACCCTGTTGCAGGCAGCCAAGGAAGTGTGGACTGCCTCGCCCGAAGGCTTTGAAGGCAAGCGCTTCCACCACGTGTCGACCGACGAGGTGTACGGCGCCCTCGAAGCCGACACCGACGATATGTTCACCGAGCACACATCGTACTCGCCTCACAGCCCGTACTCGGCCTCAAAGGCTTCATCCGACCACTTCGTGCGTGCGTTCCATGATACCTACGGCATGCCTACAGTCGTCACAAACTGCTCAAATAACTACGGTCCGAATCAGTTTCCCGAGAAGCTCATTCCGCTGTTTATCAACAATATCATCAACCGCCGCCCGCTGCCGGTCTACGGTCGTGGGCTCAACGTGCGCGATTGGCTTTATGTCGAAGACCACGTGGCGGCACTCGACCTTGTATTCCACGACGCCGCTCCCGGTAGTACTTACAATATCGGCGGCTTCAATCAGTGGCGCAACATCGACCTCGTGAAGCAACTCATCGCCGAAGTCGATCGCCAACTCGGTCGCGCCGACGGAGCCGACCTTGACCTAATCACCTATGTCAAGGATCGCGCAGGCCATGATATGCGCTACGCCATTGATTCAACGAAGATTTCACACGACCTTGGCTGGAAGCCGTCGGTTACATTCGAAGAGGGGCTGAAGCGAACCGTGGCATGGTATCTCGCCAACACCGATTGGCTCGCCAAGTTGGCCGAGCGCAGCGCTTCCGACACTCCATCGGTTCGCG
Organism: uncultured Bacteroidales bacterium; assembly: GCA_937995285.1. GTDB lineage: Bacteria > Bacteroidota > Bacteroidia > Bacteroidales > Muribaculaceae > CAG-873. Next base: position 26,911 of record CALKKU010000080.1, read on the forward strand.
GCGTCACAGTTTACGGCGGTTCGGCCGAGGGGCGAACCACTCGCTACACAGAAGCGGCCGCAGCCGTAGGCCGTGCAATTGCCGCTGCGGGTGTACCGCTGATTTACGGCGGCGGCCGTATGGGTCTTATGGGTGCCGCAGGCAAGGCTTGCCGCTCCGCAGGCGGTACTACAGTCGCCGTCATCCCGCAATTCATGGTGGAGCGCGGATGGAACGACCCCGAAGCATCGCGCACCGTCGTCACCCCCGATATGCACGTACGCAAAGCCACTATGGCATCGTTTGCCAAGGGCGCCATAGCCATGCCCGGCGGCATCGGTACCTTCGAAGAACTTACCGAACTCATTACGTGGCGTCAGCTCGGCCTTTACGGCGGCAACATCGTAATCCTCAACATCGACGGCTACTACGACTCGATGCTCGCCACTCTCTCCGATGCTATCGCCGCAGGCTTTATGCCCGCCGACCACAGCCGCCTTTGGACAGTAACAGACGACGCCGACGAGGCCGTTCGCCTCGCCTTGGCCGACACAGCACCCCTTCACCTGCATCGTAAGTTTTGAACGATTCCACCTACATATTATATCCGCAGCCGTCCGCAGCAATTGACACTTCCGCAGTCGACACGGCTGTCGTGCTCGACAGTCGACTCGACACCTTGCTGATTGCCGGTTCGGTGAAGATGCCGCTGAAGACGGACGCTGCGCCCGAGGCGACAACACTTGTGGAAGAAACGCCCGCATGGCTCGACGGCCTCGAACCCGAACCGCGCAACACTCAGCCGGCCAACCGTTCGAGCTTCCTGCTCGTGTTGGCCGTGATGTTCGTGATTTTCACATTTAACTTTCGCTCGATGTCGCGCCTGCTCAAGACTTATTGGAGCGAACTCTCCACCGTGCGCAACAGCCGCGACAACATCTTCGACGAACATACCGCCGGCGACACACGCGTGCTGGTGCAACTCATTATCCAGTCGATTCTGAGCCTCGGCATCATATTTACCGCCGGTATCTGTCGCATCGCCGCCGATGCACCGCAGTCATTCGACACCGTGGCGCTTGCCTCTGTCACCGGCTACACGGCTCTTTACTACATCATTCTGATGCTCGGCTACCACGTCGTGGGCTACACATTCACCACCGCCGAGCGTCATCACGATTGGGTGCGGAGCTTCAACGCGCAGCAGGCCATAATGGGTATGTTGCTGGTTGTTCCGGCGATGCTCGTCGTGTTCTATCCTACCATCGCCAAGGGTGTTATATGGCTGTCTATGGCAGTGTATATGTGTGGTCGTGCGTTGTTTATTTTTAAGGGTTTTAGAATTTTTTACACTAATGTTGGCTCGTTGCTCTATTTTATTTTGTACCTTTGCACACTCGAAATTTTACCTTTGATTTTTGTATATAAAATCTCGTATTACACCATTTTCGGGACAATATGAGGTTGTCAAAAAATAGATATTTGAAGTGGAAGTAAAGAAAATTTTAGTATCGCAGCCCAAGCCCTCTTCTGAAAAATCTCCTTACTTTGAACTCGCCGACAAGCACGGCATTGAGATCGTTTTCCGTCCGTTCATCAAAGTTGAAGGTCTTTCGCCCAAAGAATTCCGTGCTCAGAAAGTATCCATTCCCGAGCACACTGCTATTATTTTCACAGCAAGAACAGCAATCGATCATTTCTTCCGCCTGTGCGGAGAGATGCGCATCACGTTGCCCGACACTCAGAAATACTTCTGCACTTCGGAGACAATCGCCAATTATCTTCAGAAATATATCGTTTACCGCAAGCGCAAGATTTTCTTCCCCAAGACCGGTAAGTTCGTCGACCTCATTCCGTCGATTACCAAGCACAAGGACGAGAAATATCTGCTCGCAATATCGGACGTGAACTCAGGCGCGGAAGCCGAGTTGCTCGACAAGTACAAGATCAACTACGACCGCGGCGTCATCTATCGCACCGTGAGCAACGACTTCGGTGCCGACGAGAAGCTCGACTATCAGATGCTCGTCTTCTTCAGTCCGCAAGGTATCGACTCTCTGTTCAAGAACTTCCCCGACTTCAAGCAGGACGGTGTGGCAATCGCAACATTCGGTGCCGCCACAGCCAAGGCTGCCAAGGACGCCGGGCTCACCGTCGACATAGAAGCTCCCACGGTGGAAACTCCGTCGATGCCCGCCGCTATCGACAAGTTCCTCACCGACAATAAGGGAAAATAACTCATACTTCGCTATGAAAGGCCTGCGCCTTTATAAGAAAGAAAAACTTTGCTCTGCCGTTGCTATCGAATCACTCTTTAGCCGCGGCAGTGGCGCTTTAAGCGCATTGGCCTATCCGTTGCGTGCCGTGTGGCGCAACAATCCGCGTCGTCGCAGCGATGCTCCCGTAGCGTTCGTAATATCCGTTCCCAAGAAGCGTCTGCGCCATGCCGTCGACCGTGTGGCTATGCGCCGCCGCATCCGCGAGGCCTACCGCCTGTGCCGCCCGTCGTTCGCGATGCCGGCCGGCACTCGCGTCGACCTTGCATTCGTCTATGTAGCCGACAAACTCACTGATTACGCCGCAGTCGACAAGGCCGTGAACAAGCTGATGGCACGTATAGTATCTTCCGTGGCCGAACCGGTCGCCGATACCGCTGATGAAAAATCCGCTGACACTGCTCAATAAGTGTCTGGCTTGGCTGCTGGCCCTCCCCGTACACTTCTACCGCTACTGCATTTCGCCGATGCTGCCGCCCTCGTGCCGCTTCACGCCCACATGCAGTCAGTACGCTCTCGAAGCGTTGCGACGCCATGGTGCTGTCAAAGGCCTTTGGCTAACCATCAAGCGAATATCGCGCTGTCATCCCTGGGGCGGCAGCGGCTACGACCCGGTGCCATGAGACGCTCGCTCTCCTCATTCACCGACATCCATTCCCACGACCCGAGCAAGGCCTGTGACGGATCCACGGTCGTAAGTCTCCGCCCCGGCGACGAAATGCTCCCTGGCGGCAACTACTCCGCAGGTATTCATCCGTGGGACACTGTCCGTCCCGTGACCTTGTCGCAGTTGAAATCACTCGTCGCCATGGCTCGCGACAGTCGAGTAGTGGCGATAGGGGAGTGTGGCATCGACCGCTTGCGAGGCGGCGACATCGAATATCAGTCACAAGTTTTCGACTTCCAACTCCGCCTTGCGGCGCGGCTTCATCTGCCCGTCATTATCCATGCCGTCAAAGCCGACGACATCCTCATCGCGGCAATCCGCCGCCATCGTCCCTCCGAACCTTGGATAATACACGGCTTCCGAGGAGGCGAACAGCGAGCGCTGCAGCTCCTTCGCCACGGCTTCAACCTCTCCCTCGGCCGCCGCTACAACCCCGTCGCCGCAACCCTCATCCCCGCCGACCGCCTCTATCATGAAACCGACGAGGACAGCGATTGATGATTAGTTGAAAGGGAATATGAAAAATATAATCATCACCAAGTGCTATGAGGCGTCGTGCGGAGTGCTGTTGCTCGGCTCGTTCGGCGACCGACTTTGTCTGTGCGACTGGCAGGTGGAGCGGCATCGCGACCACGTCGACCGTCGCCTCAAGCGCATTCTGCAAGCAGATTTCGAGGACGGGACATCGCAGATAATCGAAAGGGCCGAGCGACAGCTCGACGAATTCTTTGCCCGTCGGCGACACGAGTTCGACATACCGCTGCTGTTCGTTGGCACGGAGTTCCAGAAGACAGTGTGGCGTGAACTCCTTAAAATCCCGTTCGGCCGTACGATTTCCTACGGCGAAATGGCGCGCAACATCGGAATGCCCAAGGCCGTACGCGCCGTGGCAAATGCCAACGGAGCCAACGCCATCTCAATCTTCGCCCCGTGCCACCGCGTCATAGGCAGCGACCGCTCCCTCACCGGCTACGGCGGCGGCCTTCCCGCCAAGAAATTCCTCCTCGACTTGGAATCTTTGCCTCAGTTGCTATGACTTTGCCCAATCCTTCCATTCATCGCATGTCGTGAAGAGCATGCGTCCCGCCCGGGTGCCCGGATATTTACGGGCGACAGTGCGGAATCTGCGGAGACGGTAATAGAGCAGCGCAAGCGTTTCCGCATCGGTTGTCGATGCGAGAATGGCCTTCACTTCATCATTGAATCGCTTTTCCACTTGACGCTGAGTTTCTATGCTGTATAGTAGAATGTGCTTCCCGAGCGCCATCTCCTCTGCCCTGTACCAAGGGGTCGTAACTTCAAACATTCCGGGAATGCACCCGCGGTAATATTGGGTAAGCGCCCAGCAGTTCTCAGATGAATTGCGACGACCTATAGCATAGTCGAGAGCGGCGACAGGCGATGTGTGCCGCTGCCGTTTGAGCGCTGCCATACGTCGAGCAAAGCGAAGTTTCGCATTGTCGGGCTCGGCATACGCTACATCGACTTTGCGATCGAAATAAATGTCTTCTGCATCAAATCGCGTCGAGCAGGCGAAGAACGGATCTCTGTCGAGATACTCATAGATGCCCATACTTCGCTGATAGTTAATTGAAACCTTGCTTAAATATGGTATGGCCTTGGCGTATGATTCCTCACGAATGTATATCGTGCCGATGAGTTCGTTGAGATATTCGGCATCTGTGCATGCGTAGCGTTCAAGATGCCGTTGAAGTGCGTTGCCGTGACCGATGGCCGCCTTCACACGAACCAGATCATCGCCTCGCATGGCGTACATCAGCTGAAAGTAGCAATCCGAATAGGAATACTCGGCATCGCGGCTGACTTGCAGCCTCTTGAAATAGCTGTCATAATATCCGGCAAGAAGTACGGCCAATGTATGTCGCTTTCGATCCATAAGATTCGGAATCCAGTGACCTTGAATTATATTGCCAAGCATACGGTCCCAATACTTGCATTTAGGATTCTCGGGTGTTATCTTTTGCTCGATCCACTTCAGATCCTGAAGCAATCGTGACGTGTTGAGATTCTCGGCATCGGTCAGCATACGGTAAGCCCGTGCACGGTCGGCACATTCCGAAGATGTGAAGCGGCTTGCCACAGCCTTGCGAATCAATCGCGTAGCTTCTCGGTAGTTGCCGTTAAATTCTCCCTCGATATATGCTGCCAAAAAGTACCAGTCGCCCTTGCAGTGCGATTTGCTGCCGGCAATCACTTTCCGCGCCAACGGCAGATACGTCATCACTTCATTCGTGTCGGATAGTTCAACTCTGCGGCCGATGTACGACAGCAGAGCCGGGGCATCCGGATTTCGCTCCGCCATATATTCCGTTCGATTGTTCGATTGGATTGATGCGAAATCGCCGATAGCGGCAAAGTACTCATTGGCTTTGTCCACGTACCCTAAGCGCAAATGGCAGCCGGCGATGTAGCGCTCGGCCATTCTGCGGAACAGATTGTCCGGTGCAAGCCCTGCGAGTCGCTCTTCATACTCGTTGATACACTCATCATACTTTCGCGAGGCAAATAAGGCCCGTATCAGTTGCAGCGCATATCTATCGGCCAGGCGTGTGCCGTCGTATTCTCTACAACAGTCTATAATGTATTGATAGTCCGACGTTTCGAAATTGTCCCGGTTGGCCGGATAATACCATGGCGATGCTAATGCCTTGCGACGTTCTTCCAAATCCTTCGCGATAGTGAGGAAGTCTTGAATTTCGGTGTCATTGGTATTAAGGATATAGGCAAGAAATTGATTGTCCCCCTCAGTTTCGAAGTCTTCAGGACGGTAGCCATACGAACAAAAAAGGAAGAATCGTTGTGAGCTGAGGGTGTACACAGCCTCCTCAATGTCGGCGAGCGGAATACTCGCCGACGTGAGGCCCTGCCACAGCATCAAGTTTTCCTTTTTGAGATCGTCGTCAACCGGTTCCCCCTCATACGAGAAGAAACAAGGCGTGGGGACATACTCGAAGTAAAGACAGCATGGTAAGCCGGTCCGATAAGAAAGCAAAAGGCTAACGGCCAACAGTGTATAGCGAATCAATTTCATTGTCGGAGTATTTTGAGAGATTTTCGATGTCGAGATGATAAAGAATATTTGAGTGCGGACGGCCTTTCAGTCGATTTTCAATCATCCGCTTCACGGCATAAACTTCTTCAAAGGCAGATTGCTCGTGGCGTACAATATCGCCCTCGTTGAGGAGCAATCGCCCCGACATATGGCGCTTTTTTACAACGTATGAGCCGGCCTTGTTCTGCCCGAACACCGTCGTGTCACTGAGGTCGATTTGTTGAATCAATCCTTTGAATTCGCGTCGGTGGAACAGCAAATACCAACTGTAGGTCGGATAGGCCACATCGAGATGCAGCGGATATGAATCAAGGTATTTGAGATATGGCTCAACAGTGGCACGGTCGATGATCGAATTTTTCTCGTCGGGATTGTTGAAATTACCCGTGTTGTACACCATCAGCACGCCATAGTCGACAGGCGGAGCCTTGCGCGCCAATTGATGCAGGCGGATGGTACTGCTCAGCGTAGCCCCGGGCTTTTCCTGTGATAGAAAGTGCCGTACCGAATCGCACAGGGCAAAGAACGAGGCTTCGGTCGACGGAGTCCAATCGCAGTCGAGTTGCAGTCCGTCGATGCTGTCGATGCGGTTGTACGAACACATATTCAGTACTCTTGTCACAATCTTATCGGCCCAGAATCCTTCGCGTCCGTCCATCCGACGCATAGCGTCAAGTGTGATATACACCGTGGGTGTGACGGGCATAGTGATTGCCGGTCCGTAGTCATCTATCCTGACAGAAGCGTTGGGTATGAGTTTTTCATCTTCCAATAATGCCTGACTGTCGTACGACACATCAAACATTCGCAGATATACGTGCCCTACATGGTGCTTTTGTAAAAACGCATCTGTTGCGCTGTCTTCCGCGAAAGTGGTCTTCCAATAATATATGCCGTTACATTCCTCGTGTGAAAATGTCGGTTCGACTCGTTTGCCGCACGAAGCTGCAAGCAAGCAGATAAAGCCTATGATGCCGATAACACTATATTTCATTTGTGTCGAAGTCTTTTAAATCGACAACAAAATTAAGCGCTCGGTCTGCGCCGCCCAAATATTTTGGGCGTGCTTGTACGAAATAGTCTTTGTGATGTATGAAATGATTGCGGACTGTCTTCAGCGCCACACTATATAGTTGACATTGGCCGATTGCGACTGTTGTTTCGTTCCGAACGGTACGCGATTGCCTGCATCGTCTTTATAGAAGCCGTAGCTCTTGGAGCCGACGAGGTAGATGGCGTTTTTGGTGCCGAGATCGGCAAGCGTCTGTGCAAATTCGGTGAACGAGAGCCGTTCGCGGCTGAGTACAACGCATACGCGGCCGTCAATATCGGCAAGCGCCTTGCGGAGCGATTTGCCTTTTGGTTTGTTTTCAATGGGTTGTCCCTCTACGACGAGAGAATACTGACGGAAAAAGCATCCGCCCGATTCGATCGCCTTTTCGAGATATGCCGTATTGATTGCCGTTCCGATCGCAATCCTACCGTCAATGATTGCGCAGAACCCGGCCTTTGATTGACCCCGGCTCATCAGTTCGCCGTCTTTGACGAATGCACCCACAATTCCTCCGTTATCTTTCCGAACATCAGCAGCCTGGCATATCAGCATAGTTGTACTGTCATTGAGCGCATCACTTCCGATTTCGAGCGTAGGAACGCAGCCATTCGGGAACAACAGAGTCAATGTGTTGCCGTCGACCACGGTGTCAAGCACTTCGACAGATGCTGCACCTTCATCGAGCGTTGTTGATGCTATTTCAGAGGGAGACTCGTTTTCGATAATTATCTCATTTTGACGCGAGGCCTGCACTTCTGCGCTTTGCGGCCGGTCATTGTTGCGATTGATAAAGAAAAGGATAGCAATGACGATTATCGCGGCTACTCCGGCTATGATCGCATTTAATCGCAGTTTCTTTTTCGGGCGATGAGATGTTTCGGTATTTCGGATGATGCGGATTTCATCATCGGTTATATCGTTCTTGAATTTACTCATTTCGTTTCCTCCTTTTCAATCAGTTCTTTGAGCAGACGCAAAGCCTCCTTCGAGGCCGACGCCTCGTGGCGAAAAGTTCGGCCGTCGGATAGCGTCAACTTCTGCCGGGATACGTTGATGAAAGTTATGTAATCGCGGTTGACAATCAGGCTCTTGCCTATGCGGATGAAGCGTGTGTCCTCAGACGGCAACGTTTTGGCCAAGCGGTGCTCTATCCGGCCGAGTTGCAACGTGAGCACATATTCCGAACCGTCGGCCATTCTCATTGTGGAGTAATTGCCGTCGGCAGTGATGTACACCACCGCCGATGCCTCAACTCTCACCAGTTCCGCCGATGTCGAAAATACGAGCCTCCGCTCCATAGATGCTATATTGTTATTCTTTGATTTTTACTCCTGCGTTATCAGCTTCAGCACTTCGGCGGCGGTGTCGGCTATGTGGTCGGCGTAGGCGGCGGTGAGCTCGCGCACGGGGCGGAATCCCCACGACACGCCGATCGATTCCACGCCGGCGCGGCGGGCGGTCTCCATATCCACGGCCGAGTCGCCGATGTACATAATGTCGGCCTTCGGAGTGGGGCGCTCCGACAGTATGCGAAACACGATTGACGGATCGGGCTTCGTAGGCACGCCGTCGATGTTGCCGCACACGGCGGCAAACGGTGTCTGTCCGAAGAAGTGTTCCACGAGGCGGCGCACGGCGCTCTCATATTTGTTCGACGCCACGGCCACGGCCACTCCGCGCTCGGTGAGCGCCGCGAGCAGGTCCGCGATGCCTTCGTAGGGCTTCGACAAATCCCAAAGGTGTGCGTCATAGTATTCGCGGAAGTCGGCAAGAAGGCTCGTGACGGTGGCTTCGTCGCGGTTCTCCGACGGCAGAGCGCGTTCGATGAGGCGGCGCACACCGTTGCCCACCATCATCGGGTATGATTCAATGGGGTGCGTCGGATAGCCGGCGCGGCCGAGAGCGTAGTTGGTGGCCATGCCCAAGTCGTCTATGGTGTTGAGCAATGTGCCGTCGAGATCAAAGATTGCTAACTGTTTCATAAATCTAACATTTAAGAGTTGATGTCCCGTCGTCAGAACGGGTAGCCGACCGAGAAGTGGAAGTTGGCGTCGCGTCCCCACTTGGGATGTATCAGCGGCCATTCCTCCTGCCCCAAAGCCGGATTGTGAGCCTTCAGACCGAGGTCGAGGCGCAGCAGGAAGTACGTGAAGTCCATACGCAGACCGATGCCGTACGATGCCGCCAACTGCTTGTAGAACGAGTTGAAGTGGAACATACCGTCGGGCTGGTTGGGGTAGTTGTGTATGGTCCAGATGTTGCCGGCGTCGATGAACAGCGCTCCCTCGAACACCCAAAACAACTTGGCGCGGTATTCCAGGCTCGTTACAAAACTGATGTCGCCGCATTGATTGATAAAGTCGGTGACCGAGTTGGTGGCTCCGAACGCACCCGGGCCGAGAGTGCGCACGCCCCAGCCGCGTACGCCGTTTGCACCGCCGGCATAGAAGCGCTTCTCGAACGGCACCATCGACGAGTTGCCGTAGGGATAAGCCATACCGAGGCCGATGCGGAAAGCCAATGCGTTGCGCGAGTTGAAATTGCGCGTGAACGTGTAGTCGGCTTCAGCCTTTATGTACTGCGAGTATGCGATGCCGAATATCTTGTAGGGCTCGTCGGCAGTCTTGTGCGAGAATATCGACGACAGGCCGTAGAGCAGGTTGCCGGCCATCTCGGCGCTGAAGCGCAGCGTGGTGACGCTCGGCTGCATGGCGAAGGCATTGACCTCGGCCGTGGGTATGCGGCGGTTGGTGTGGTAGAACGAGTAGCCCAGGCGCATGATGAAGTGGTCTTCGTAGGAGTAGCGCAGCAGGGGATTGGTCGGCGCTATCTCGTCAATGAAGTCGATGGTCGACCGAGGCAACTTCACATAATTGATATCAATGAGGTCGAACGTGTGGCGGCGGGCAAATTGACCCATACGCGAGTTCCATTTCCAGCGCCACGCCAGTCCGGCAATGATACGGGTGTATTCCGGTCGTTCCTGGTAGTTGAACGACGCTGCAAACTCCGTGGTGGCCTGCATACGTTTCTTGAATGCACGTGTGGCGAACGGCAGTTCGAACTTGGGCATCGTTATCGCCGCCTCGGCGGCGTACTCTGTGAAGCGGTTGTTGACAAGTCCGTCGAAGTTGCCCGACAGGCTTTCGTACGATGTGCGCAACTTCACGGTGAGCAGTTCCGATCGGTGTGCCAGGTTGCGGTTCTGATACGTTGCGCCCACGCCGAATCCAAAGTCGCCTTCGGAGTTCGTACCCTCCAGTTCGAGGGCGATGCTCTGCTTCTTGTTGCGCGATATGCGGATTACGGCGTCGAGTAGCTGTACGTCGCCCAACCGCCCTGCCGGTTCCATTTCGATTGACACGAAGCGCAGGATGCTTAGGCGTGCAAGCCCGGCATACGTGCGGTCGATCGACCTGGCACTGTAGCGCTGTCCGGGTTCTATGTAGCACACGTCGTACAGTGCCGACGGTTTGATATATCGATCCGAGCCGTAGACGATTTTGAGGCCTCGGTACTCCACCGTGTCGCGCTGTGCCGACTGCAAGGCCTGCTCGGTGACGAACGTTACCGAGCGCACCATATACACGCGGTGGTGCAGGTCGGCCACCGTGTCGCGTTCGCCGGGGCTGTCGACATTGAGTGTCAGCCCGATATCCTTTGATCCGAGAACCGTATCGGCCGTGAAAGTGATGCATTCGCGCTTGAAGTCGTAGTAGCCGGCATTGCGTAGGTCGGTTGTTATTGTTCCGCGCAGTTCGTCGAGGCGCGAGCGGTCGAACAAGTCGCCCGTGCCGATGCCCCACGAAGCCGTGTCGGCCATTACGATGCGGCGCACGGCCGTGTCGGGAATATTGTAGTCGATCGACGAGATGACGTGCGGCTGCCCTGTGGATATCCGGTAAGCCACCTGTGCGCGGCGTCTGTCGCCGTTGAGCACGGTGTCCACGTCGACCGATGCGTCCATATAGCCGCGGTTGATAAGCGCCTGGCGCAATTGCCGCTGCGAGGCATCGGTCAGCGCCTCGTCGTAGATCACCGGCGGTTGGCCGAGGCGGCGCAGCCAGCGATTGTACCACTTGGTGGTGTCGTTGCCTGACAGCGAGTAGGTGGCGAGTTGCAGGCGTGCGAATCCGAGAACTTTGTGGTTGGGCGTCTGTCGCAGGAAGTTGTAGAGTTCCTCCGACTTCACGTGCTCGCGGTCGCCTGTCACGTCAATTGTCACCTTGTCGAGCAGATACTCTCCGTCAGGGACGTGCTTGGTGGAGCTGCAACCCCACGCAAGCAGGATGGCAACGACCAACAACGCACAGTTAATCAGTGAACGTCTTTTCAATCCTTCTTGGGCGGGTAGTCGATAGTGTAATGCAGACCGCGCGATTCCTTGCGTTCCTTGGCCTGACGCATAATGAGATAGCCCACGTTGATGATGTTGCGAAGTTCGCAAATCTCGCGGCTGGCCTTCGAGCACTTGAACAACTTCTCTGTCTCCTCGTAGAGGATGTCGAGGCGATTCCATGCGCGGTCGAGGCGCAGGTTGGAGCGTACGATGCCAACGTAGGTGCCCATAATCTGGTTCACCTCGCGGATGCTTTGGGTGATAAGCACCATTTCCTCGGGGTGACGTGTGCCTTCATCATTCCATTCGGGCACGTCGTCGCGCCACGACAGTCCGTCGACACGCGCCGTCGAGTGCTTGGCTGCCGCGTCGGCATAAACCACAGCTTCAATCAGCGAGTTGGATGCCAGGCGGTTGCCGCCGTGCAGACCCGTGCACGAGCATTCACCGAGAGCATAGAGGCGGTCGATCGACGACTGGCCGTCGAGATCCACCTTGATGCCGCCGCACAGATAGTGTGCCGCCGGCGCCACGGGAATGTAGTCTTTGGTGATGTCGATGCCGATTCCGAGACAGTGTTGATAGATATTGGGAAAGTGATGCTTGGTCTCTTCGGGGTCTTTGTGGGTGACGTCGAGATACACGTGATCGTCGCCGTAGAGTTTCATTTCAGAGTCGATGGCGCGTGCCACAATGTCGCGCGGTGCGAGAGACAGGCGCGAATCGTACTTCTGCATGAATTCCTCTCCCTTGAGGTTGCGGAGCACGGCGCCGTAGCCGCGCATCGCTTCGGTGATGAGGAACGACGGGCGGTCGCCCGGGTGGAACAGAGCGGTGGGGTGGAACTGGATGAATTCCATATCCTTCACCGTGCCCTTGGCGCGATATACCATGGCGATGCCGTCGCCGGTGGCAACGAGCGGGTTGGTCGTGGTCTGATATACTGCTCCGCAGCCGCCGGTGGCCATTACGGTAATCTTGGCGAGGAATGTCTCCACTTCGCCGGTGGCCTGATCGAGCACGTATGCGCCGTAGCAGGTGATATCGGGTGTGCGGCGAGTCACGATCTTGCCCAGGTGGTGCTGAGTGATGATTTCGATTGCGAAATGATTTTCGTACACGTCGATGTCGGGATGGTTGCGCACGGCCTTGATGAGGCTTTGCTGTATCTCGTAGCCGGTGTTGTCGGCATGGTGCAGGATGCGGAATTCCGAGTGGCCGCCCTCGCGGTGCAGGTCGAATGAGCCGTCCTCCTTCTTGTCGAAGTCCACGCCCCATTCTATGAGCGAGCGGATGCCTTCGGGAGCGCCTTTCACAACCTTCTCCACCGCAGCCGGGTCGCTGAGCCAGTCGCCGGCCACCATCGTGTCGTGGATATGCTTGTCGAAGTCGTCGACGGCAAGGTTCGTAACCGAAGCTACGCCACCCTGAGCCAAGGCTGTGTTGGCTTCGTCGAGAGTTGTTTTACACACGAGCGCCACGCGGCCTTTCTTGGCCACCTTCAGCGCGAAACTCATGCCGGCTATACCTGAACCGATCACGAGAAAATCATATTTACGAGTCATCGTGCAGTTTTCGTTTTATCCACGCAAAAATAATAAAAAATTTTCAAAACATCGGTTTTGCCGCCAATATTAAGTAACTTTGTGAGAATCTTCATATCCATAAGCCTGTCAATGACTGCCGACAACTACAACATAATTAATCGCTGCGACCGCGATACCGACATATCCTTCGACACCGATGCGCACCTCTACACCGTGCGTGGAGTGGCCTTCGAGACCGTCACAACCCTCGTTAATAGCTGCTTCGAGCAGTTCGATGCCGACTATTGGTCACGCCGCAAGGCCACGCCCGAGTGCCCGGCCGAGGTTCTCAAAAAGATGTGGGCCGACAAAGGCTGCGAAGCCCGCGACCTCGGCACCCGTATGCACGACTGCATAGAGCACTACTATCTTGGTGATCTCGATGCCGCCACAGACATCGGCGATCGCGCCTTCGACAACTTCAAGCAATTTGCCTCCTCGGTACATCTGACTCCATTCCGCTCGGAGTGGCGCATATATATTGAGGAATTTCGCCTTGCAGGCACACTCGACTTCCTTGCCGTCAATCCCGACGGTTCGTTCGAACTTTGGGATTGGAAGCGCAGCAACAAGGTCGTCACCCCCTCGGGCACGCCCGTCAAGGCCGATCGTTGGGGCAAACACGGTTTTGCGCCCGTCGAACATCTGTCCGACACGTCGTACACTCACTACGCTCTGCAACTGAGCATCTACCGTTATATCCTTGAACACAAGTACGGCATCCGGGTCAGCCGCATGGCTCTCGGCGTGTTCCATCCCGACTACAATTGTCCGTGGGTGGTCGATGTGCCGTATCTGCACGACGAGGTCGTGGCGCTGCTCGAACGACGCCGTTCGTCACGCCCCGGCCTGCCGGGTGCTTTCGTGAAGATGCTGTGCGGTATGGGCGAGAACTTTGCCGGCCTGCCGGCGGCGTTGCAGTCGACACAGCCTGTCACAGGAATCCGCCTCAACTGCGGCAAAAACGGCGTTGCGCCCGAAGGCGCTGTACCTGTGCCGTGGTGCCCGTGCGGCTACACCTTGCCCGAGCGCCCGCAGTTCATCCTCGACCCCGCTTTGCATCGTGGCGAATACTACGTGCAGGATCCGTCATCTATGGCGCATGCCGCGGCAGTCGCAGCCGCCCGCGATGTTGTGTCGCCGTCCGTCAGTGGCCGCCCGATGCGCTACCTCGACGCATGTTCCGCCCCCGGCGGCAAAACTACTGCGGCAATTGACGTTCTCGGCGACGGCGCTTTCTTCGTGGCCAACGAATACGACAAGGTGCGCACATCAATTCTGTGCGAGAACATAGCCAAGTGGGGCTATGAAGGCGTTGTCGTCACTCGCGGTGATGCCGCATCTGCCAAGGGTTGTCGCGACTTCTTCGACATCATCGCCGCCGATGTGCCTTGCTCCGGCGAGGGTATGATGCGCAAGGACGACAAAGCCGTGGAGCAGTGGTCGCCGGCCTTGATTGCCGAGTGCGCCGCCCGTCAGCATTCTATCGTCGACAACTTGTGGCAAATGCTCGCTCCGGGCGGATGCTTCATTTACAGCACCTGCACGTTCAATACCTCCGAAAACGAAGAGATTGTCGATTATCTCGTCAAAGAATACGGCGCTGAGGTGCTGCCGATTGCAGTTCTCGACCGCCCTGAAATTGTCGGCGCTGTCGCTCGCGACTACCCGGCCTACAGATTTTTGCCCGGCAAGGTCGATGGTGAAGGTCAATTCATAGCCTTGTTCCGCAAGCCCGGCGAACCGGCAGCGGAAGTCGCATCTTGCGACAAAAAATCCGCCAAGTCCCGAAGGTCGAAGCAGCCGATGGTTGCTATGCCCGATGCTTCTCTTTGGCTCTCGGGCGAGTGGACAGTGGCGAGCGACGACAGCAGCGCATCGTTCTCGGCAATGCGTCCCGAACACGCCGCGCTGTTGCCCGTCATAGCCGATTCGGGCTTTAAAATCATCACGGCAGGCTTATCGCTCGGCAGCGTCAAAGGCCGCGATATCATTCCGTCGCAGGCCGTTGCTTTGGCTCGCGCCTTGCACATGGATGCGTGGCCGCGCGTCGAAGTCGACCGCGAACAGGCTCTCGAATACCTCCGTGGACATGCCTTCGCACTGCTCGACGGCACACCCCGCGGCATAGTCCTCCTCACCGCCGACGGCGGCCGCCCCCTCGGCTTTATGAAAAACATCGGCAACCGAGCCAACAACCTCTACCCCGACCCCTGGCGCATAAAAGTCCTGTAACAGCATCGCGGCCGTTGCGAAATTAACGTAATGCCGGTGGGGTAGGGGCGAGCCTTCGGCCCGCCCACCGTCGCGCAGCGTACAATTAATTGTAACAAACGAGGCTGTGTCGTAATCAAGTGTTCCGACACAGCCTCGCTGTAAAAAAGTTTCGTCAATTACAGAAATCTTGCCACTTCAGAGGCGAGCTTCTTGGGATCGATCACGCGGGCGGCAATTTCGCCGTTGCGGTCGATTATGAATGTCATAGGCAGTGCGCCCACGTTGTATGTGCGCAGCACGGTGTCGCCGTCGGAGGTGGCGTTCCACACAGCCGTCCACGGCAGGTTTGCGGCGCGTGAGCGCCACATAGTCTCGTCGGCATCGAATGCCACCTGATAGATCTCAAGACCTGCGGCATGGTTCTTTACCCATATCTCGTTGAGCAGGGCGTTGTATGCCGCCGACGTTTCGAGATCGTAGGATGTGAAACTCAGCAGGGTCACGTGGCCGGGCTTGGCCACTTCGGAGAGCGCACGTTTTTTACCCTTGGCGTCGAAGCGAACGATGTCGATGAGCGAAGTCTGGTCGGCCTGAATTTCAGTGACAGTGCCTGCCTGTCGTGCGCTGCGATAGGCGTCGGCGAGGAACTTGGTGCGCGGGTCATCGGGACGTTCGGTGGCGAAGCGCTGAGCAACGGCACCGTGCAGACGGCGGTCGGCCGGGCGGTTGATGTCATAGATGGGACGTCCGCCAATCGACTTGTTGATGATGTAGTACACCGGAACGACCGACGGATCGTTGAATGCGAGTCCGAACAGATTGCGCTTGAACACCGAGTCGTTGAGTGCTGCGTCAGTGCCGATTGCGGCCACGGTGGCGTTCACGAGGCTGTCGAGGCGCTGGAATGTAGCGGCCTGGTTCGAGCCGCTCAGTTTGTAGCCCGTGTCGAACGTGGCCGCTCCGGCTTCGATAGTGAGGTGGTCGAGCGAATCGATGGGGAAGTAGATGCTCGACTTGCCCATTGTGAGGCGCATCACGTCGGGGTAGGGGGCTGCTTGCGGGGCATTATATTCAAAATGTCCGTTTGACGACACGGCAAGCGAATCGATTACGTACCACTGACCGTTGTTAAATCCTTCGAGGGCGAGAACGGTGTTCTCCGGAGCATCGACCAGATTACCCTCAATCGACCAACCCTCGGCGTGTTTGCTGCATGCAGTCGCGAAAAGCGCGACTGCGGCTGCGGCGGCATATATTGCTTTTTTCATCGTAGTGCGGTGTTAGAAGTTGGCGGCAATAGAGTCGGCGATTTGCTGCATACGCTCGGGTGAGAGTTGGAGTTTCTCGCGGCGGAAGTCCATATCGCCTTCGCTCTGCATGGGGATGAGGTGGATGTGTGCGTGAGGCACTTCAAGTCCGAGCACGGCCATGCCGACCTTGCGGCAGGGAATAGCCTGCTTCAGAGCCTTGGCTACGCGCTTTGCAAACACTTGCAAGGCTGCGTATTCCTCGTCGTCGAGGTCGAAGATATAGTCGACTTCGTGCTTGGGAATTACAAGTACATGACCCTCGGCCACGGGGTTGATGTCGAGAAATGCGTAGTGGCGGTCGTCTTCGGCCACGCGATACGACGGAATTTCACCGGCTGCGATTCGCGAAAATATTGATGCCATAGTTTCGTGATTTAGAACGAGATTTCCACGATTTCAAACTTGAGCAGACCGGCCGGAGCTTTGATTTCAACCACATCGCCCACCTTGTGGCCGAGCAGACCCTGTGCGATGGGGGTCGACGAAGCGATTTTCTTCTCCTTGAGGTTGGCTTCGGAATCGGCCACGATGGTATATTCCATCGTCATGCCGTTGGCGATATTCTTGATTTTCACACGGTTGAGGATCTGCACCTCTTCGGTGTTGAGCTTGCTTTCATCGAGGATGCGGGCGTTGGCCACAAGGTCTTTCAACTGCGAAATCTTCATTTCGAGCATGCCCTGAGCCTCCTTGGCTGCATCGTATTCGGCATTCTCCGAGAGGTCGCCTTTGTCGCGGGCCTCGGCTATTGCACGTGATATTTCGGGACGCTTAACGTTTTCGAGATAAGCGATTTCCTCCATTTTCTTCTTGTAACCATCTTTGGTCATGTAGGTGATTGCCATATTCTTAGATTTTAAGTGTCTTAATTCTAAAATTAAAAACGGTTATTATTAGTGCGGACAATATAAAAATGAAGAAACTCGGCCTTGTATCGGCAGAGCCCCTACACTTTGTAATTAGTCAGCTATTTTTATCTGCGAGCAAAGTTAGGCAAAATCGGCGGATAGGTAGTCGGGATAATTATTAAATTATGTTAATTCGCTGCTTGTGCGGGCTGCGCTCAATAATTCACGTCGCTATAATGCTTAATTTTGCGACACTATGGACAAGTTGGAAAATTTTATAATAGAACCGCAAGTCGCTGCGGCCGCTCCCGGTTTGACTGTTAGTGTGTTACAAGCTACAATTGCCAATCCTCCGACGTGCGACGAACTGTGGGCGGAGATAACCCGCGCATCCGAAGCCTTGGCCGCATCCACGCCTATGGAGATGGTCAACAAGCGCCCTGCCATTGCCGCCACTCGCGCAGCATACAAGGCCATCGGCAAAGAGCCCAACCGCTATCGTCCGTCGGCCGAAGCGTTGTCGCGCCGTTGCGTCAAGCGGCTCGAACTCTACCGCACACTCACGGTTATCGACCTTGTCAACCTCATATCCATCGAGACAGGCCATTCGATCGGCGCATTCGATGCCGACAACATTGCCGGCTCCGTGCTCAGCCTCGGAGCGGGGCGCGAAGGCGAACCCTACGAAGCCATCGGTCGCGGCCAACTCAACATCGCCTGCCTGCCTGTCATTCGCGATGCAGTCGGCGGCATCGGCACGCCCACGTCCGACAACGACCGCACCAAGTTGTCCGAACAGACAACTCGCCTGCTTATGACAATCAACCTCTACGGCAGCGAACCCGATGCCGACGCCGTCGAGCGCCGCACCGTCGACCTCCTCCGTCGCTACGCCTCCGCCACCGACATCACAATCAATCGATATAAGGCTAAATAATTTATGGAAACTCTCCTCTTTCACGGAAATCAGATCGACGAACGACACATCGACCGTGCCGTTGATGTCATCACCTCCGGTGGCATCATAATCTACCCCACCGATTCGCTATATGCCCTCGGCTGCGATGCCCTCGACAACCGCGCCATCGAACGCCTGTGCCGCATCAAAGGCATCAACCCCGACAAGCAACTGCTGTCAGTCGTCTGCACCGATATATCACAGGCCGCCGACTACGCCCGCATCGACAATCGTGCATTCCGTCTGCTGAAAGAATATCTGCCCGGCCCCTACACCTTTATACTGCCGGCATCGAACCGCTTGCCCAAAGTGTTCAAAGGCCGTCGCAGCGTGGGCATTCGCATCCCAGACAACGCCGTGGCCCGAGCACTTGCCGACACCCTCGGTCATCCGTTGCTGTCGACATCCGTAGCCATCGACGATGACGACGAAGCCGCATCGCCGGCATCCGTCGCCATGCGCTACGACGGCCTCGCCGACCTCATCCTCGATTGCGGCGAAGGAGGCACCGTCCCCTCCACAGTCGTCGACCTGACCGACAGCGCCTCCCCCTCACTCATCCGCCAAGGCCTCGGCGAGTTTATTTGAAAGTATGGGACAATAGTTTGAGCGGAACGCCTCCCAGCAAGGCCGCGGCTTTAGAAAAAGAACTGTAGTACGAGCCTAAGATCAGTTCTGTTCGTGACAAAAGGGTCATTTCTATCATCGCATCTGTTATCCCGGACTTTGTCGATCTGGATGCAGCACGAGGCATCGAAAAAATATATCCCGGGAACGCCAGGCGGAACCGTTCCTTCGTCTTTTCGTCGTCTGTCGCAAGATAAAACTTGAGTGAGCCGTCGTTGCGGATAATTCGGTCGATTTCTTGAATGAAAAGAGAGTCGGGGCTGTGGAGAATCGAGACGCTATTGTCTGTCCGCCGGATGTGGATGCCTATGCGCCTCCCATCCCCCATAGACTTTTCAATTTGTTCGACTTCATCAAGGATATGCCCTGCCGGACGGAAAAGAGAACGATAAAAATTGTCGGTGTAATCTGCAAAATCGGCTCCTGATTGGATGAAGCAGTCTTTGCCCTCCGAAAGGCATTTTTCGACCATTTCTTTGATGCGAAAATTCGAATCCGTTCTTTGGCTCAGGTCAGACATCGGAGAACGGTAGTCGTAAAGATAGAGGCCGAATCGCGGAAGGGTGAGGGCGGAGATAAACGCATTTTTCTTTCTGGGAGCCGAATAGGCAAGGGCGTATTTTATCAATCCCGGATATTCGATTTTGTCGGAAATCAGAGCACAGTCCTCAAAGATATCACAGAATTCCGCATTGATTTCCCAGTTTTTCAGCCAAATGATTTGATAATCGACACCAAGGTCCATGGACAGTGACAGTCCGCTGGCTATAGACCTCATCCGGTTCGCTAAACCTCCTATGGGATTAATGATAATTTTACACACCTGTTAGTTGGATTAAATCAAAAGTATTCGGTAGGATTATTTCAGCCGCTTGATGCTCTCCGCTGTGCCGGCGAGCCACACGATGTCGCCCGGAGCGAAGACAAGGTCTGGATTCGAGTCGATGAACGTTCCGTCGCGGTTCACGGCCACCACAAGCACATCGTAGTTGTCGCGAAGCGATGCCGACGACGGCGTCTTTGACACAAGAGGCGAATCGGCCGACAGCAATATCGAACCGAGCGTCATATCGTCGGCAGATGCAGATTCCGGCGCCGGAACGGCTTCGGCCACCGGCAGAAGTGATGCGATTTGCGCATCAGTGCCGATAACGCCTATCACGTCGCCCGGATAGATACGTTGGCGACCGTTGGGAATCGGAATCGTCGTACCGCCGCGTTGTATACTCACCACATTTACTCCGTACGATTTGCGCAAATTGCTGTTCATCAGTCGTTCACCGGCAAACGGACACGCCGCGCCTACCGTCATGTAGGCAAGGTGGAGATCCGATACCACAGTATTGTTTTTGCCAGAGCGACGCAGTTCGCGTTCGTTGAGATTATTGAAGAACTTCGTCTCGATAAGGTTCACACGGCGGCTCAGACTGCGATAGAACAGCACCACAAGCAGTATCATCACACCGACCGACACCATCACCACCACCGATGCCGAGAATGCACGGCCGATGGTATGGATTACGAATGCCAATGCGATGAACATTCTGAACAGCATCAGCACCAGGCGCGGAATGCGGTGCTCCGACGTTGCCTTCGCCGTGGACACGTGCACCGGCAGTGCAAGCGCGAACAGGAACGGCGACATAGCCGCAATCGTAGCCACCACACATATCATATTGCCGTGCTCAGGCGACAGTTCGAGCAGCCACGGGCGGGCGTATGCGTTCATACATATCGATATGGCGATGAGAATGACAGAGTAGACGATCGAGCGCCACAAGTGGCGACGGAGCACCACCGTCCACTGTCGGCCCGACGCTTCTTCCTTCTGGCTCTCCGACGAATAGCGGTCGATAAGGAAGCGCAGACTTGCCGGCAGATGTCGTTCCACGACATTGTAGGCCGGCTCGCCGAAGCGAATGAAATAAGGTGTGAGAAAAGTCGTGATTACCGACACGGCCACCACCATCGGGTAGAGCGTCGGTTCGAGCACCCCGAGGCTCATGCCGAGCGTGGCGATAATGAACGCAAACTCGCCGATTTGCGTCAGCGAGAAGCCCGACAGCATAGCCACACGGAGCGATTGCCCCGTGATGAGCATACCGCCCGTGCCGAATACAATCATGCCGACAATCACCACCAACGACAGTATCACAATCGGCATCCAGTACTCGGCAAGAATATCCGGACGCACCATCATGCCCACCGAGATGAAGAACACCGAGCCGAAAAGGTCTTTCACCGGCGTCACCACATGCTCGATGCTTTCGGCATAACTCGTGCCGGCCAATATCGACCCCATCACGAAAGCGCCGAGCGCCATCGAGAATCCGCAGTACACTGAGAATACCGACATACCGAGGCACAGTCCCATTGACACCACAAGCAGCGTCTCGCCGTTGAGGAAGCGGCGGCAGCGATTGAGTGCCGACGGCAGAATGTACACCCCGACAAGAAACCATATCACGAGGAAGAAAACCAGCTTGGCGATGCTCATAAGCATCTCGCCCCCTTCCACAGAATTATTGATGGCTATCGACGACAGCACCACCATCATTACCACCGCGAAGAGGTCTTCGACAATCAGCACGGCGAGGACGAGCGAAGCAAACTTCTGCTGCCGCAGCCCCATGTCGGTGAACGCCTTTATGATTATGGTGGTCGACGACATCGAAAGCATGCCGCCGAGAAAGATACTGTTGATAAAATTGAAATGCAGTATGCGACCCGTGACAAAGCCCGCCAGCATCATACCCGTGACGATGACCAACGCTGTCACCACCGCCGAGCCGCCCGAGCGAATCAACTTCTTGAAACTGAACTCCAACCCCAGCGAGAACAGCAGCACTATGATACCTATCTGAGCCCAAAAATCGATATTCTCGGCTGTCGTCACCGACGGTAGATAAGTGAAGTGTGGACTCGCCAGAAATCCCGCCACGATATATCCCAGCACCACCGGTTGCTTCAGCCACTTGAACAGCACAGTGACAACAGCTCCCAGCAGCAGGATAAACGCCAGGTCGGAAATCAGACTTTCAAGATTCATGAATTATTACTTCTACTTCAAATCAAACTTTCGCGAAATCAGGCGGAAGTTATCAGCAAACAGTTCCACGGTGTATTGACCCGAAGTCAGCGCCGTATTCACGTCCCAATATATTGTGACGCCGCCGATTTCCTCGCCTGCGTACTCCACGATAGTCTTGGCTGTGGCTTGCAGCGAAGCTCCCTCGAAATGGAACGAACCGCCGCCTTCGAGCAACTGACCCGACGGCGACACGATGCGCAGATATATCGTCTTGGTGCCTACCGGCGTCGAGTTGTTCTGCGGAATAGTGAAAGTGACACGCAGCTGGCGAGCCTTTTCCACCTTTTTCTCCGTCTTGCCCTTCTTGTTGAGAGCCGTCAGGCTGAGCCCCGTCACATTGAGCTTCTCGGCGAGAGTCATACGCTCGGTGAGTACCTCGTTGCGGCGCGAAGTCTCCTGAACGCGGTTGTTGAGCTGCTCGTTGCGGTCGCGCATCTCGGCATTCTCATCGCGCAGCGACTGATTTTCAAGATTCAGACGATTTATTTCCTCCACATAGTGGCGCAGCAGATTGCGCAGTGTGGCGATTTCATCCTTCAGACGGCGGATTTCAGCCGCATCGAGATTTTTCTGATTGCGGAGTTCCTGTTGCAGACGTTCCACCTCCATGCGAGCATTCTCATACTTGGTGGTGAGCTCGCGCTTCACCGAATCGTCGAGCACCAGACCGCGGCGGTTCTCAAACTCGCTGAACTGAGTATTGAGCGAATCGTAGGCAGCCTGCAAATCGCGCTGACTTGCATCGAGTTCGGCCTGCTCGCGCAGTGCGATAGCCTCTTCGAGCTGACGCTTCTGCGACGTGGTCGAAATCACAAACCACGCACCCAGGCCGACGATGATCACGGCCAATACGATTATGATTATGAGCAGCAAACGACGATTGTCCGTAGGCTTCGAGCCTTGCTGTTGAGGCTGCTGCATGGGCGCGCCTCCCTGTCCGTTGGAATTATTAGCGGTATCCATCACTTCGTTAGTTAATTATGGACGGCAAATTTACAAAAAATCACGCGAATAACCACTCCTCACGCGCCCGAAAAACAAAAAAGTCGCCGCCCGCTGCCGTCGGTTGTAAAATTTTGCGTAACTTTGCATCCGCATTCGGGGCGTAGCGCAGTCCGGTAGCGCACCTGGTTTGGGACCAGGTGGTCGCAGGTTCGAATCCTGTCACCCCGACCGTCAAATCGCATATCACAGCCGTGTGGTATGCGATTTGTCATTTTTAACGTAATGCCGGGGTGTAGGGGCGAGCCTGTGGCCCGCCCGATGTCGCGACGTCTGCAATTCGCTGCATCGCAATATTAAATAACATTAATAAATCACTTACCCCGTTAAAAATATTGCTCTCGCGCGATAATTTTAGTAACTTTGCACCAACTTCAATGCGTTGGAGGAGGCCTGCGGCTTCCTCCTTCTTGTATAAGACACTTTATAAAGATGATTGACAAACAACTGCTCACACAGACCGTGCTCGACGCCATCGACGGAACGGATATGTTCCTTGTCGACGTCAACGTGTCGCCGGCCAATGAGTTAACCGTTGAAATCGACTCTGCCGACGGCATCGATATCGACACCTGCGCCGCCCTCACGCGCCGCATCGAAGAAGTGTTCGACCGCGATGTCGAAGACTACGAACTCGAAGTCGGCTCCGCCGGACTGACCTCACCCTTCAAAGTCCGCGGACAGTACCTTAAAAATATAGGCAACGACGTCGAAGTCCTCACTCGCGACGGCCGCAAACTCCAGGGCGTGCTCACCGCCGTTGGCGACGACGACAGCTTCGTCATCGAAGTCCCCACGAAAGTGAAGCCCGAAGGTGCCAAGCGCCCCGTCATCGAGCAAGTGCCTCACACATTCACTCCCGCCGAGTGTAAATCAGTAAAATACGTTATTAATTTCAAATAATAAAACCACCCTCCATTCCCCATGGCTAAGAAAGAGGAAACACCCAATTTGGTCGAGCAGTTTGCCGAGTTCAAAGAACTCAAAAACATCGACAAGACGACAATGATAAGCGTACTCGAGGACTCGTTCCGCAACGTGCTGGCCAAGATGTTCGGCACCGACGAAAACCTCGACGTAATCCTCAACCCTGACAAAGGCGACGTACAGATATTCCAAAACCTCACCGTCGTTCCCGATGGCGAAGTCGAGAACCCCAACCTCCAGATTTCGCTCACCGACGCCCGCGCCGACAACGACCCCGAAGCCGAAGTAGGCGAGGAACACACCAAGGAAATCATCTTCGCCAAGTTCGGCCGTCGTGCAATCCTCACCCTGCGCCAGACCCTCCAGTCCAAGATTCTCGACCTCCAGAAAGAGGCGGTTTACAATAAGTTCAAAGAACTCGAAGGTGAGCTCGTCAGCGGCGAAGTATATCAGACATGGTCGCGCGAGACACTCCTCCTCGACGACGACAAGAACGAACTCCTTCTTCCCAAGAGCGAATCGATTCCCGGCGACTACTTCCGCAAAGGCGAGACAGTCCGCGCCGTCGTTGCCAACGTCGACAACAAGAACAACAACCCCAAGATCACCGTATCGCGTACCAACGAGCAGTTCCTGCGTCGCCTCTTCGAACTCGAAGTGCCCGAAATCCACGACGGCCTCATCAACATCCGCGCCGTTGCCCGCATCCCGGGCGAACGCGCCAAGATCGCTGTTGAAAGCTACGACGATCGCATCGACCCCGTAGGCGCATGCGTCGGCGTCAAAGGCTCGCGCATCCACGGCATCGTTCACGAACTCCGCAACGAGAACATCGACGTCATCAACTACACCAACAATCCCACCCTCTTCATCCAGCGCGCCCTCTCGCCCGCCAAGATCACCTCGATCCGCATCGACGAAGAAGAGAAGAAAGCCGAAGTGATCCTGCGCCCCGAAGAAGTGTCGTTGGCCATCGGTAAGAACGGCCTCAACATCAAGTTGGCCTCAATGCTCACCGGCTACGTCATCGACGTATATCGCGACACCGAAGAAAACGTCGAAGAAGACATCTACCTCGACGAGTTCAAGGACGAAATCGACGAATGGGTAATCGAAGCCCTCAAGAACATCGGTTGCATCACCGCCAAGAACGTACTCAACGCTCCCCGCGAAATGCTCATCGAAAAAGCCGACCTCGAAGAATCGACCGTCGACAACGTTCTCGCCGTGCTCCGCGCCGAATTCGAAGATTAATCCCCGGCACAACCCCTCTCCTCATTTATCATCTCTCCGCAGTTAACAATCAGAAGTAAGAAGACCGAACGAAATATATGGCGAAAACAAAAATCAGCACTCTGGCCAAAGAACTCAACGTGGCTCTGCCCACCGTATTCAGTTTTTTGAGCGAAAAAGGCATCACCATCGAAGAAAGTCCCAACACCCGTGTCGAGGACGACGTAGTCGATGTGCTGGTGCAGAAGTTTATGCCCGGCAAGGACATCAAGAAAGCAACCGTAAAACCCGCCGCAGAGCAGCACCACACAGCTGCCGAGCAGCCGGCTAAGCCCGCTCCCGCTCCCAAAGCCACTGAGCTGACCGACGACATCTCCGACCGTCATCCCCATATCCTTGGCAAACTCACCCTCGATGCCAACGGTCTTCCCGTCATAAAGAAAACCGACGAAAAGCCCGCCGCTCCCGCTCCCAAGCCCGAAGCCGCGAAGCCCGAGACTCCGAAAGCGGCAGCTCCCAAGGCAGCCGAGCCTGCAAAGGCTGTAGCACCTGCCAAGGTCGAAAAGCCCGAGCCCAAGCCCGCGCCCGAGGCTCCGAAAGCGGAAGCAAAGCCCCAACCGTCGCCCGAAAAATCCACATCTGTAGAAAAGCCTGTGCAAAAAGCCCCCGAAAAAATTGAAGAAAAGCCGGCCGAGCCCGTTAAGGCCGAAGAAAAACCGGCCGAAAAGCCCGCCGAACCCGAAGTGTTCAAACCCTCCGGCGAAGCCCCCGCGATGAAACTCAACATCGTGGGCAAAATCGACCTCTCCGCCCTCAACCAGACCACACGTCCCAAGAAAAAGAGCAAAGACGAACGCCGCAAAGGCGCTGCCGGCGCTCAGGGCGCACAAGGCGACGCATCAGGCGACCGCAAGAAGCGCAAGCGCATCGACGGCAAAGCCAAAGTAGATATCGAAAAGGCTGGCCGTCAGGCCGGCGAGGCTCAGCGCGGCGACAACCGTGGTAAGAATGCCGCCGGCAATCAGAACGATGCCAACCGTCGCAACGCCGATCAGCGTCGCGGCAAGGGCGGCAACAACGCCCGTCGCGGTCCCGTACAGGCAGAAGTCTCCGAAGAAGAAGTACAGAAGCAGGTAAAGGAAACACTCGCACGCCTCACTGCCAAGGACAAGGGCCTTAAGAAAGGCGCCAAGTGGCGTAAGGAAAAGCGCGAAGTCGCCGCCGAACGTATGCGCGAGAACGTCGCTGCCGAAATGGAAGAGAACAAGGTGCTGAAACTCACCGAGTTCGTTACCGCCAACGACCTCGCCGTCATGATGAATGTGCCCGTCAACCAGGTCATCGCCACATGTATGAACCTCGGTGTGATGGTATCGATAAATCAGCGCCTCGACGCCGAGACAATCAACATCGTGGCCGACGAATTCGGCTACACCACCGAATACGTTTCTGCCGAAGTGGCCGATGCCATCCATCAGGACGAAGACTCCGAAGAAGACCTCGTGCCGCGTCCCCCGATTGTCACCGTCATGGGCCACGTCGACCACGGTAAGACTTCGCTGCTCGACTACATCCGCAAAGCCAACGTTATCGCCGGCGAAGCGGGCGGTATCACACAGCACATCGGTTCTTACTCCGTCACATTGCCAGACGGCCGTCACATCACCTTCCTCGATACCCCCGGTCACGAAGCTTTCACCGCTATGCGTGCCCGCGGTGCCAAGGTCACCGACCTCTGTATCATCATCGTTGCCGCCGACGACAACGTCATGCCGCAGACCGTCGAAGCCATCAACCACGCCGCTGCTGCCGGTGTGCCAATCGTATTCGCAATCAACAAGATTGATAAGCCCCATGCCAACCCCGACAAGATCAAGGAAGAACTTGCCGCGATGAACTACCTCGTCGAAGACTGGGGTGGCAAATATCAGTCGCAGGACATCTCCGCCAAGAAGGGTACCGGTGTCAAGGAACTTATGGAGAAAGTGCTCCTCGAAGCCGAAATGCTCGACCTCAAAGCCAACCCCAACCGTCCCGCCGTCGGCACCATCATCGAATCGTCGCTCGACAAGGGCCGCGGCTACGTGGCCAACGTCCTCGTACAGAACGGTACACTCCACGTCGGCGACATTGTCCTGGCAGGCAACAACTTCGGCCGCGTCAAGGCTATGTTCAACGAACGCAACCAGCGTATTAAAGAAGCAGGCCCGGCCACTCCGGCCCTCATCCTCGGCCTCAACGGCGCTCCCCAGGCAGGTGATACCATCAACGTGATGGAAACCGAACAGGAAGCACGCGAAATTGCCTCCAAGCGCGAACAGCTTCAGCGCGAACAGGGTCTCCGCACTCAGGTCGGCCTTACCCTCGAAGAAATCGCACGCCGCCGCGCCATCGGCAACTTCCACGAACTCAACATCATCGTCAAAGGCGACGTCGACGGTTCGATCGAAGCGCTCAGCGATTCACTCATCAAACTGTCAACCGAAGAAATTCAGGTCAACGTCATCCACAAAGCCGTGGGCGAAATCTCCGAAAGCGACGTCACCCTCGCATCGGCCGACGACCACACCATCATCGTGGGCTTCCAGGTGCGCCCCTCTATCGCAGCACGCCGTGCCGCCGAGAGCAAGGGCATCCAGATTCGCCTCTACTCGGTCATCTACCAGGCCATCGAAGAAGTCAAAGACGCTATGGCAGGTATGCTCGCGCCCGAAATCAAGGAAGAAATCCTCGGCTCGGCCGAAGTCCTCGAAACCTACCACATCTCCAAGGTCGGCACCATCGCCGGCGCCATCGTCCGCGAAGGCAAGATCAAGCGTGCAAGCCGCGTTCGCCTCATCCGCGACGGTATCGTGCGCTACACCGGCGAACTCGGTTCGCTCAAGCGCTTCAAGGACGACGCCAAGGAAGTCACCATGGGCTACGATTGCGGTCTGTCAATCTCAGGCTACAACGACATCAAGGTCGGCGACATCGTCGAAGCCTTCGAAGAAGTCGAAGTGGCACGTACATCGCTGTGATCCACAGAATACACTTAAACATAGGCTCCAATCAGGGCAATCGCCGCGACATCATCGCGCGGGCGATTGCCCTGATTGCTCATAAAGTGCCTTGCCGGCGAATCGACATATCCGACTACGTCGAATCGCCGCCGTGGGGCTACGAATCACCTTATCCGTTTCTCAATCGCGGACTGCTGCTCACCTCCGAAGCCGACATCACGCCCCTCGGATTACTTGCTGTACTGAAAGAAATAGAGCAGACACTCGGCCGTGCTACCCCGCATCGCAACGCCGACGGCACATATCGCGACCGCCTCATCGACATCGACATAATAGATTTCGACAACATCGTCAGCGACGACCCCGCGTTGACCCTGCCGCATCCGCGAGCCCGGCAGCGCGACTTCGTCCTCCGCCCCCTCGCCCAACTCGATCCAAGCCACCCGTTATTAAAATCATAAATTTTATAAGACTTATAAATCTTATAAAACGAGAGCCAATTATATAATTTAATTCACTCAATTTAACAAAGCTGTTGTTTTCAAAAGCACAAAGTAAAATACATCAAAATAATAAAATACTATTGTGCGATTGAATTTTAATCGCTAATTTTGCAGTTGATTATGAGCGAGTTGAAATATCTACATAGAATTGCCGATGAGACTCTTGATTTGAGGCTGGAGGCTTTTGGAGCGGTGCAGATTATTGGCCCAAAGTGGTGTGGCAAGACCACGACAGCTGAGCGTAAGGCCGCGAGCGTGATAAAAATGCAGGATCCTGATCGCAGGGAAGGATATCTCGCCACTGTGCGGACAAAACCGTCGCTATTGCTAAAGGGCGATTCACCACGATTGATTGATGAATGGCAGGTTGCCCCGGTGATATGGGATGCCGTGCGTCATGCGGTTGACGAACGCAGGAAGAAAGGTCAGTTCATACTTACCGGTTCTACCGTTGTCGATGATGACCGGATAATGCACACAGGTACCGGGCGTATCACGAAAATGGCGATGTCTCCGATGAGTTTATATGAATCGCTGGAATCAAACGGGAGTGTGTCGCTGCGCCGACTCTTTAATGATTTGGATTATGATATAGACGGAGCAATATCCGACTTGTCGGTAGAAAATCTTATATTCGCAGCCTGTCGCGGAGGCTGGCCGGCGTCGCTTGATGAAATCAGCGATACGGCAAAATTGTTGATTGCAAAGGATTATGTGGATATAATATGTTCTGAAGATATTTCACGGGTGGATAAAGTGAAGCGTAATCCCTCGCTTGCACGGCTTATCCTTCGGTCTTATGCCAGGAACATATGCACGCTCGCCAAGAAGACGTCGATGCTTGCCGATGTAATCGGAGAGGTGGAAAGCATATCGATGCCTACATTCGATGATTATGTAGGTGCATTGGAGAAACTGTTTGTAATCAACGACATTGAGGCATGGTCCCCTGCAATACGCTCAAAGACTGTTATTCGCACAGGGAAAAAGCGGTGTTTTGTCGATCCTTCAATTGCTGTGGCCGCTTTAGGTGCGTCCCCGCAAAGCCTTGAACTGGATCTTAAGACCTTCGGCTTTATCTTTGAGTGCCTTTGTTTTCGCGATTTACGTGTTTATTCGCAGGCATTGGGTGGCCGGTTGTCGTACTATCATGATCGCTTAGGCCTGGAGGCGGATGCTGTGCTACATCTTGATGACGGGAGATATGCCCTGATAGAATGCAAACTCGGCAGCAAAGAGATTGAAGAAGGCGCAAAGCATCTTCTTGAAATCAAGCGTCTTGTGGCCGAGAAAAACAAGACGGAAAAGCAAATACGACTGGCTGAACCTGATTTGCTTATAGTCCTTACCGGTGGAGAAATGGCCTATACCCGCGAAGACGGAGTGAAAATTATCCCGATTGGATGTTTGAGAGATTGAATATTATTCTCCGCGCGTAGCCTTCAAAAAATAATACAGAAACAGCACCCCTGCCAAAAAAAGGCTCGCCGTGAAGCTCAGAATGATTCCGTACGTGCCCAGCGGCGTGCATATCCCGAGCCAATACGTTGCCGGAATACCCACAATCACGTAGCTTACAAACGCTATCCACAGCATCGGCATCACCTGCGACGTGCCGCGCAGCGCGTTGGCAAACGTTATCTGCGTGGCGTCGCCGAGTTGGTACAATATCAGCGGCACAAGCAGCGTCGACGCGAGCGCCAATACTTCCGCATCGTTGGTAAACGCGCCCATCAGCGCATGTCCAAAGCAGATGAACGTCAGCGACGAACACGACATCACCACCAACATAATGTGATAGCCTGCCCATGCCATATGGCGCATCTGCTGTCGCGAGCCGACTTCGATGCCGGCCGCATTTGCCACCTTGATGGTTATTGCCGCTCCGATGCTGTAATATATGCAGAAGCCGAGCGTGCCTATTATCACGATAATCTGAAATGCAGCCAACGGCACTGTCCCCAGCCAACCGGTCATAATTGCTGCCGCTGTGAACGAACCGCTCTCGAAAGTCATCTGCATCGCCACCGGCATCGACGTGCGCCACAGCAGCGAGCCGTCGCCGCGACGAGCCTTGCCTTCCATAAATCCCGCGCGGTACTCCGCGAAGCGCTTGCGGTAGAGCAGGGCGGTAAGCATTGCAGCCATGCACACCGTGCGTGCCGCGAGCGTGCTTATGCCGGCGCCGAACAGGCCCAGTTCCGGCGCACCGAGTTTGCCGAAAATCAGCACGTAGTTGCCGACGACATTAAGAATATTTGCGCCGAGGATAATCCACATCGGCATCCGCGTGTTGTTGATCGCGTAGCTCCACTGAGCCAACACATTGAAAACGCACAGCGGCAGCATGCCCGCGAGGTATATCAGATAGTAAGGTCGGATCGTCGGCAGCAGTTCCGCCGGCTGTCCCATACGGTCGAGGTTGGCGTAGATTACAGCCATTATAGCCATAATGGCCAAAGCGAAAGCGATATTGATTCTCATCGCAGTGCGCGTCAGC
>CALKKU010000081.1 GCA_937995285.1 uncultured Bacteroidales bacterium
GCCCGGGCCGATATAGCTGTTCGACTTCGACGAGGCGTTGACTTCAATTGATGCTTCGAGCGGAGCATCGAGTTTGCAGTTGACCAATACGTCGAGTGTCGGGTCGGCGGCCGTGGTGTCAGGCGTGGCCGTGATGTCGATTGAGCGGAATATGCCGAGGCGTGCGAGGTAGGTCTGCGTGCGGTTCATATTGCGCACCGAGAATGTGCGGCCTTGGCGCATAGTGATGCACTCCGATGCTATGTCGCGGCGCAGGCGTGTCGGCTGCATCTGCACCAGTGTAAGTCCCGGGCGAATGGCGAATGTGTCGGGAGTCTGGTCGCCCTGATAGCGGTTGACCACCATAGTGACGTTGCCGGTGCGGTAGCACTTTGTGCCCCACGACGGTATGCCGGTAGCATAGCCTAATTTTAGCAATATGTTGCCGGGACGATACACGCTGTCGGCCTGGAATTCAATGTAGTCGGGACGGAAGTAGTAGTAGCCGCGGTTGCGTAGTTCGTTGGTGATGCGAGTGCGTGCCACGTTGAGCGAATCGGTGGAAAATCGCGAGCCGGGCTTCAGGTATGTATCGGCCAGGGCGAGCGAATCGACGAGGTGATTGAGACGAGTGGAGTCGGCCGGCAACAGCACTGTGTCGAGCGGAAATGCCGGACCTGGATTGATCGAATAAAGGACCTTGGCCTTGCGCGGATTTTTTGCCGGAATGAGTTCGTAGGTGGCCGTGCCGCGCAGGAAGCCGTTGTTGTCGAGCAGTTGCTCTATCATTCGTGTGCGCACCTGCGGCCGCACGTCCGACACCAGCACCGGCTCTTCGACGAATGTTTCGTAGAGCCAGTGGCGGAAGCCGTGTTCGGGATTGGGCCAATTGTTGTAGACCCACAGCCCGAGTGGAAACGGATAGCGCCACTTGAAAAGCGACAGATAGTTGTTTGGAGCTACTTCCACAGCCTCGCTGATAGCATCTTTCAGTTCGAGTGGAAGTCGGTCGTTGCCTTCATCGGTGTTATAATCGATTTTCTTGATGCCGATGTACAGCTGCTCGTCGGCCGGCAGCCGTCGGGTGGTGGAGCATGATACCGACAATGCGGCGAGTGCCAACAATATTATAATGTGTTTAATTGCTTTCATTTGCCGATGTGGTTTGAGCCGGCTTGTCGGCCGATGATTTCTTGATGATGCGTCCGAACGGGCTGAACAGATTGCGCAGCGTCACGAGTTTGCGTTTGAATACGAAGCCTACGCCGGTGCGTGTGATCTCGCCTTCGAGGATGCTCTCGTAACCCGTGTGGCGGAACAGGCGGACGTACATCGTGCGTGCGTCGTTGATGTAGTATTCGAACGATATGTCCTTGATGAGGTTCTGCGAGAAGTTCTCGTCGGCGTTGGCATCGGTGGAGTAGTTGCCGCCCACAACGATTTTGAAGCGGTCGTTGAACAGCGACTTCGACACCTGGTAACTGTAGCTTGTGGTGGTCGAAGTGGAGCCGTTGAGGGTGCGGTCATATTGGTCGACGCCGAAACTCAGATCGACGCCTTTGATTGTCTTTGCCGCCCACGAATTGAGTTGCGAGGTCAGGAACGAGTAGAGCATATTGCCCGACAGGTTGGCGTTGCCCGATGTGCCTGGACCGGTGTACACGTTGTAGAGCAACATATTCATAGCCTGGTTGGCTCGCTGCTCGGCGCTCATCGACTGAAGTTCGTTGGCCACGGTGACATCGTCGTCGGTCGACAGGTCGAAGACCACATTCATATTGTTGAGCGTGCCGGTGACGGCGAGCGATACATCGAAGTCGACGATACGCGAGTTCTGTCCGCTCTGTGTCACGTTGGCCTTGATTTGATCCACGGCCCGAAGGTTGAGTGTCGGGTTCATCATCTCGCCGTTGAAGGCTATGTAGGAGCCTTCGGAGAAGGTGAACATCTTCTCGCCGAGCAGCGGCGGTGTGTAGCGTGCGAAGCCGTCGTTGATGTTGAGGCGGCCGGTGATGCGTGCGTCGCTGAACGGCGGCATCGAGAAATTGAGCGTGCCTTCAGGCAGCAGTCGCACCTTGTTCTGGCCGTCGGGCGACAGGTCAACGTTGATGGTCGAACCGTTCTGAATCGACAGCGAGGCTTGCAGCATCAGAGCCATGGCACTTTCGCGCACAGTGTCGAGGCGGAGCGACGATGTGGTGTCGGTGAAGTTGGTGAACTTCACCAGGCCGTCGGTTTCATAGCTCTGAATTGCCGATTGCGCATCGGACATCACGTAGGTGACATTGGTGCCGGGTCGGATGTTTAGGTTGGCGTTCACAGTCATAAATTCCATATTACCTTTGACTGTGGTGTTGATGTCGAGGAATGCTTTGCCGTAGATGTCGGCGCCGCGGGCGGCTCGTTTGGTGTCACAGAGTTGGAAGTTATCGGTGGTGAGCGCAAGATCGACTTGCGGCGAGGTGGTGGAATGTATGTCCACTATGCCGTTGAGAGCCAACGGCACTTCGTTGACACCGCTGATGGCGAAGTCTTTGAAGGTGACGAGGTTGTCGACAACCGGTATGCGCACGTTGCTCACGGGGTAGGTGGTACCGACCATATCGACTTTGATTGCCGTTTCGTCGAATTGCAGCCAGCCGTTGAGGGTCGGGGCTGTAGCTGTGCCTGTGATGTCCATCATACCGTTGAGCGTGCCGCTCAGGCGTGCCACACCTTCGGGCAGGAACGGGTTGACGGCCGTGAGCGGGAAGTGTATCATCGAGAAGTCGAGCGCCAGCGGCGAGCCGGCGGTGGAATCGTTCAGAGCACCGGCAAGGGTGATTGTCTTCACGTCGTCAATTGCGATGTCGGCCGATGCCCGCACTCGTCCGGTCGTGGATGTCGACACGTTGAGGTCTGCATTGACCGTGCCCACGCGCTCCCTATTATATTTCAGATCGGCAAGGGTCACGGAGCCGTCGCCGGAGATGTCGTCTTCGTCGCGGTTGAGTTGGAAGTTGGCGCTCAGTGTACCTGACATAGGCGGCGCGAACGGGTTGATGTTGACCCAGTCGGCAATTTCGATGTCGGCGATGTCGACAATGAGCGCTTCCTGATGCTCGTCTTCACCCTCGATATGGTTGGTGTAGACGTTGAGCGACGATGCCGGCCCGTGCATATGCAGGTTGGCGTCGATGTGGTTGTGGGCGAACGACCAGGTGACGAAGTTGTCGTCGTTGATTGTCCACGGCTTGTAGGCGATAGTCGGGTCGGTGGGGTCGAACACGAGCGACACTATAGAGTCGGCGAGTTCGATGCGTGCGCCCACGTTGTAGCCTTCTTCGTTGCGGATGTTGCGCTGCTGCATCGACAGGCCGAGGATGTTGTCCGCGATGTAGCCGTCAAGACGCACATGCGCCCATTGGTCGAATGTCCCCGGGCGGTTGTCGATTTTTCCGGTGATAATCATTCGAGGGCCGTACTGCGCAAGTTCGATCGATG
Source organism: uncultured Bacteroidales bacterium (assembly GCA_937995285.1). Taxonomy (GTDB): domain Bacteria; phylum Bacteroidota; class Bacteroidia; order Bacteroidales; family Muribaculaceae; genus CAG-873. The sequence goes on from CALKKU010000081.1 coordinate 3,463, forward strand.
CTGTGTCGATTTTCATCTCCTGAGTGAAGAATCCTCGTATAGTGCCGTTGATTGTGAGTGACGAATCGTTGGCGGCCATAAGATGCAAGTCGCGGAAGCCCATCCGGCTTTCGGCAAGGATATCGGTGATGGCGTTGTTGCGCCCTGCGCGGACGTTGAGTACGAACGGCGGCAGAGCGCGTTGCAGTTGCTCCACGTCGACGGTGCGATGCTCCACTTGGCCGGCTATGACATCGCTCACACGACCGAGGCGGGTCATAATGGTATCGAGCGAGGCTTCCGAACTAAGGAAGGTGAAGAAGTCGCGGTTGTGTACCGACAGAATGGTCACCGAATCATTGGCGTTTATGCGTGCGAGCACGTCATCAAGGCGTGTCGTGCCGAGGTCGGTAGTGTAGCGCAGTGTGTTGAGTGTCATCTGACCTACAAGAGTGCGGTCTGCTTTGGAGTATTCGGCCGATGCTGTGAGAGCGCCGCTCAGGTCGGCTTTTGCATCTGCAAGGTTGAGCGCTTTGAGGTCGGCCTTGACATCGGTGAGATCCATTGTCCACGAATATGTGTCGCCGGTGAGATTGCCCTCGGCGTTAAGGTCGAACAGGGCAGAGGGGTTGTCGGAATGTAACGTGGCCGATGCCATGCCGTCGCCGACAACAGCGTTGGCCGATATACCGGAATAGTCGTAGTTCTTGTAGACAGCGTGGCCGACAGCGATGTTGGCTACAAGTTCTGTAGCTTCGTTCGTGAGGTCGAATCCCCGGCCGCTTGCGTCGACGTCGGCGGTGATTGTGCCGAGTTCGAGCGACGGCATTATTTGGTCGATGTTGAGATTGTCGAGCCCGAGTGTCACGTCATAGTCGTCGTAGCGGCGTCCCCAATCGGCATACAGCGTTGCCGTTCCGCCGCATGTGGCGGCGTCGAGCGTGGCGCTGAGCTCGCGACTGTCGAGCATAACATTGCCGTCGAAAGAGGTGTGGGGTATGTTGATTTCGGATGCTGATGCTCCGAGCAGGGCTTTCTTCATCGGATTGAGGTTGGCGATGTTGCCGGAGAAGTCGATGTCGCAACCGAGACCTGATGCGGCGAAGGCATTCGATACGCTTCCGCGAGCCTTCAGGTCGGCCATCCCGGCAATGGCCACGGCAAGGTTGCACACGTTCAGTCGGCCTGCCGTGCCGTTGACTTCAGCACGTGCGTTGATAGCACTTGTGCGTGGCAGAGCATTGAGATAGCTGCCGAAGTCGGGGAACATAAGCGTAAGGTCGGTCGGCGCGACGCGGCCTTCGGCGGTGATGCTCAGCGGTGTTGAAGGCTCCGAGGTGAGGTCGCCGAGGCCGAGGAAGAAGTTGAAATCGAGATTAGTACCGTTGACGGTTGTCAGGGCGAATTGCCGCAGCGCCGTGCCTGTGGAGTCGACGTCGAGCAGCCCCGATGTGTGCAGTTCGACGCCGCAGCGTTCGTGTCCGCTGACTTCGAGCGGCACGCGTACGGTCGATGCGCAGTTGTAGAAGTTGTGAATTGCGAGTGTGAGCGAATCTACTGCGATGTAGCCGAAGTCCATTCCCGGCAGCGGTTCGATGCCGCGAGTGGTGTACAGCGCATCGGAATTTGTAAATCCGATAGTGTCGATGCCGATAGTCCATGGCTTTGTCGGCGTGTCGTCGTCTTTAGGTTCGATAACGGGTGTGGCGGCTGCGGTAGCGGCATCGGGTGCTATGTAGCGCACCGACATACGGTCGCCGGTGAGGCTGCCGAGGTTGATGCGTTGCCCGGCGAGGTCGATAAGTCCGTCGGTCAGCGTGGCCGCTTCGATGTGTGTCGACAGTGTGTCGATTGTCGGAAGCATCCGCATAGTGTACGACAGATCGCGCATTCGCATCGTGCGCAGCGCCACCTGCATCGTACTCGGTTCGGACTTCGCGGTGTCGGCGGGTGATTCGACAGGGTTGAGCAGCATACCTACACGCGCATGGGCTATGTCGCCGTCAACGATGTCGATGTGCATGTCGCTCAGGCGCATCACGGCGTCGTTGAACGCGAGACTGTCGGCGTTGATTGTTAGATACATAGCCGAATCGGCGTGTCCCATAATGAGGTCTGCCCCGATGGCTCGCGTGTCGCGCAGTTGCACGTCACCGTCGAGCAGCGGTCGAACGGCTACATCTGCATCGAGCCGGTCGGCATGGATGCGCTCGATGCCGTCGAGCGACATGGTAAAGTTCGAGAGGTGAAGTTCGAGAGGAAAGTTAAGTTCCAATCGGTCGAGCGACACGGTGACAGGCCCGTCGTTCATCGTCGCATTGATGTAGCGGCACAGCATCCGCTGGCTCCACGGCGAGTAGAGCAACAGCAAGGCGGCGGCTACCGTAAGCAGCACCCCCGTCACCGTCCAAGCGGCGACTTTGAGCGATTTTCCGATTATTCGGGCGACCTTCACGTGGCGACGTTTTCTATATCAACAATATAAAACCCTCAAAGTTAACCAAAAAAATCAACATCGCCAAAATGTATCCAACCGAGCTCGTCGAAGAAGAAACAGAACAAGCGCCTTGTATTACTATCGTTTCACGCCGTTGCCGAAGAGTTCAGAATGTGAGCCGAGACGGAGCAGGCCGATTATGTCGTTTTCTTCGTCAATCCATATCAGCAAGAAAAGTGGGATCAATCGGACCTCCGACGTATTTGCCGCTGCGGGCTTCGTTGATTGCGGCGACGGTTTCTTCGTTGGGGGTGTTGTAGGCGACGTCGAGCAGGATGCACTCCACGTAGTTGTTGAGGCTGCGGTGTTCACTGCGTGCCAATTCTTTGAGACGGTCGACGAGGTCGGCATCGAGGCGCAGCATTGTAGCTTTCTTTGTGTTTGTTGTTGATGTAATCATAGTGCTATCATTTTATTTGCAAAGATATTGCTTTTTGATAGCATTGGCAAATTTTTTAATCGGAAATATTTCGGTGGAGAACGGAGACCGTGATTTTGTAAAATTAAGGAAATTTAGTAATTTTGCAGCGCTATGGAACAGCGCCGACTTACTCTTATCATCAATCCTATTTCCGGTACTTTGTCGAAGGCCGGAGTGGCTGATTGGGTGCCTTGCCGCCTTGAGGCGATGGGGTACAAGGTGACGACTGTGTTCACTGCCGGTCCGGGCGATGCCACGCGGCTTGCCGCCGAGGCGGCAGCTCGCGGAGACTACGGCGTGTTGGCCTGCGGCGGTGACGGTACAGTCAATGAGGTGGCAACGGGGCTTATCGGCACTGAGACTGCCTTGGGAATTCTGCCTGCCGGTTCGGGCAACGGACTTGCCCGCCATATAGGTATACCGGTGGATATAGAGCGCTCGCTCGGTATTATTGCCGAGGATTGCGTGGTGGCGTGCGACTATGGTGATGTCAACGGGCGTCCGTTCTTCTGTACATTCGGCGTTGGGTATGATGCCGCCGTGAGCCATCGTTTCTCGCTGAAACATCGCCGCGGTCTTGCTACGTACATTTCGAGCGCCATTGACGAGTTTCTGCAATATCATCCGCAAGCATATACAATCATTGCCAACGACGAGGTGATCACCAACGAGGCTTTTTTGGTGGTGGTCTGCAACGCTTCGCAGTATGGCAACAATGCTTTCATAGCACCTGCGGCATCGATTCGCGACGGCAAGTTGGATGTGACCATTGTGTACAAAGGCAACTTGGTGACGCATGCTCTGTCGGGCTTGGAGATGATGACCGGGTTTATCGGCAATCACGGCAAAATCCGAACGTTCCGCACTTCGTCGCTCGTTATCAAGCGGCAGCAGCCTACGGTGACACACATCGACGGTGACCCTGCCGAGTTCCCATGCGAACTTCATATCAAGTGTCATCCGGGACAACTCAAAGTGTTTGCCACTCGTCACAAGCCGCATTTCCGTCCGTTGCTGACGCCTATCAGGCTTTTCTTCAAGGACTGGGGTATAGCCCTCGGCCGCATTTTCCGCCCGAATCCGGCCAAACATTGATGTGATATTCCAGACCGGCAGGGCGATTGTGCATCCGGCTTTTTTTGCTAACTTTGCACAATAATTAAAAAGTAAAAATGATTGCATTGGATATCTTGCTTCTCGCGGTGGTCGGCACGGCTGTTGTCATCGGCTATTCGCGAGGCATTTTGTCGCAAATAGGTTCCATCGCCGCCATCGTTGCAGGTGTGGTAATAGCGCGTCTGCTCGGTTCGACGGTAGCGTCGTGGGTGGGTGACGGCTCATCGGCATTGGATTCGGTGGCAGGCTACGGCATCGCATTCGTTGCCGCATACGCCGGCGTGTGGTATATGTCGCGTATGCTTCGCTCGGCTGTGCGCACGGCTCATCTCGGTGTGTTCGACCGTGTGGCCGGTGCGGCTTTCAAAGTGTTCAAATGGGGCTTGGCGCTGAGCCTTGTCCTCAACATATATTTGCTCGTGAGCGATAACGACGAGCGTCTGCACGATCCCGGAGCGCCGTGGCGCAAGGCCGCTATCGATTTTGCCCCGGCCGTTCTCGGCTATATTTCCGATATGAAGAGTGCGGACAATGCAACGGCGGAAGATGCCGATGTCGAGAACCCGGCAGCGACCTCGGATGTTAACTCTTAATAGAACGCAGCATCAAGTCAATGAAAGATAACAACAAAGATTCGGCTTCGCAGGCCGATGATGAAAAAATCATAAACGAGGCCACTACCGGCGACTACAAGTATGGCTTCGTGACCGACATCGACACCGATGTCATCGAGCGCGGCCTCAGCGAGGACGTCGTGCGCCATATTTCGGAACGCAAGGGCGAGCCGGAATGGTTGCTCGAATTCCGGCTGAAGGCCTATCGCCATTGGTGCACACTCAAAGCTCCCAAGTGGGCGCACCTCGATATACCTGAAATTGACTTTCAGGCAATCAGTTACTATGCAGAGCCTCGTAAGAAGTCGGGCCCGAAAGACCTCAACGAGGTTGATCCTGAATTGCTCGACACGTTCAACCGCCTCGGCATTCCGCTTGAAGAGCAGAAGCAACTGTCGGGTATGGCTGTCGACGCTGTGATGGATTCCGTGTCGGTGAAAACAACTCATCGCGAGAAACTCGCCAAGATGGGCATCATCTTCTGCTCAATATCTGAAGCGGTGAAGGACTATCCCGATTTGGTGAAAAAGTATCTCGGCTCGGTGGTCAGCTATCGCGACAACTTCTATGCCGCACTCAATTCGGCGGTGTTCTCCGACGGTTCGTTTGTCTACATTCCCAAGGGTGTACGTTGCCCGATGGAACTGTCGACCTACTTCCGCATCAACGCTTCGGGTACGGGGCAATTCGAACGCACTCTCATCGTGGCCGACGACGATGCTTATGTAAGTTATCTCGAAGGCTGTACGGCGCCGATGCGCGATGAGAATCAACTGCATGCCGCCATCGTTGAAATCGTGGTTGAAGATCGTGCCGAGGTGAAATACTCTACGGTGCAGAACTGGTATGCCGGCGATGCCGAGGGACGCGGCGGCGTCTACAACTTCGTCACCAAGCGCGGACTGTGCCGCGGCGACTACTCCAAGTTGTCGTGGACGCAGGTCGAAACCGGCTCGGCTATCACGTGGAAATATCCGTCGTGCATTCTCAAGGGCGACAACTCGGTGGGTGAATTCTACTCGGTGGCTGTAACACGCAATCGCCAGCAGGCCGACACCGGTACAAAGATGATACACATCGGTCGCAACACTCGCTCCACAATCGTGTCGAAAGGTATTTCGGCCGGACACAGTCAGAACGCCTACCGCGGATTGGTGAAGGTGATGCCGCAGGCCGACGGCGTGCGCAACTACACGCAGTGCGATTCGCTGCTGCTCAGCCCCACGTGCGGCGCACACACATTTCCTTACATCGACGTGATGAATGATACGGCTATCGTCGAGCACGAAGCTACTACATCAAAAATATCCGAAGATCAACTCTTCTACTGTAACCAGCGCGGTATTCCCACCGAAGAGGCTGTCGGCCTCATCGTCAACGGCTATGCCAAGGAGGTGATGAACAAGTTGCCGATGGAATTTGCCGTCGAAGCACAGAAACTGTTGCAACTGTCGCTCGAAGGCTCGGTAGGTTGATTTATTAGAAATAAACACAAAGTTATGAGCGAAACACTCTTAGAAGTAAAAGACTTGCATGCCGGCATCGATGGCAAAGAAATCCTGCGCGGCATTAATCTCACCATACGTCCCGGCGAAGTACACGCCATTATGGGCCCGAACGGTTCGGGCAAGAGTACGCTGTCGGGTGTGCTTGCCGGAAATCCGCGCTACACCGTCACCGGCGGCAGCGCCACATTCCACGGTGTCGACTTGCTGTCGCTCCCTCCCGAAAACCGCAGCCACGAGGGTCTGTTCCTGTCGTTCCAATATCCGGTTGAAATTCCTGGCGTGTCGATGGTCAACTTTATGCGTGCCGCCGTCAATGCCAAGCGCAAGTATCTCGGCGAACCGCAGTTGAGCGCAGGCGACTTCCTCAAACTGATGCGTCAGAAGCGTGCCGTGGTCGAGTTGGACAACAAACTCGCTTCGCGTTCGGTCAACGAGGGTTTCTCCGGCGGCGAGAAGAAGCGCAACGAGATATTCCAGATGGCCATGCTCGAACCGCGCCTGTCGATTCTCGATGAAACCGATTCGGGTCTCGATATCGACGCCCTGCGCATCGTTGCCGCCGGCGTCAACAAGCTCAAGACCGACAGCAATGCCACAATCGTGATTACCCACTACCAGCGATTGCTCGACTATATAAAACCCGACGTAGTTCATATCCTCTACAAAGGTCGCATCGTTTATACCGGCGGTCCGGAGTTGGCGCTCGAACTCGAAGAGCGCGGCTACGATTGGATTAAGGAACAGGTCGATAATCAATAAGCCACAGGCGATGAATGCACTTACTCAATACATAGATTTGTATGAATCGCATCGCGACACTATCAATGCGCATTCGGTCGAGGCTCTCAACGTCCGTCGTGAAAGCGCATTGCAGACGTTGCGCGGCATAGGTCGCCTGCCCGAGCGCGGTGACGAAGGCTACGCCAAGGTGTCGCTCAACGATATATTCGCACCCGACTTCGGTATCAACATCACTCGTGTTCCGTTTGCCGCCGCAGAGGCCGATGCCAAGGGTTGCGACATTCCAAACGTCGGCTCGCTGAGGGTGATGGTTGTCAACGACACTGTGCAACTGTCCGAAGCTACCGAGCGCCTTTTGCCCGAAGGTGTGGAGGTAATGTCGTTGGCTCAGGCTGCCGTGAAGTATCCCGAAGAATTTGCGCACTCTGCCGCACCCGAATCGCATCCCGTCGTAGCGCTGAACACTATGCTGGTACAGGACGGTGTGTACATCAAGGTTAAGAGAGGCGTGCATTGCGAACGTCCGGTGCAGATACTGTCCACTTTCAATGCCTCGCAGCCTATGATGGGTGTGCGCCGCATAAAGATTGTGGTGGAAGACGGCGCAGAAGCAACCGTGCTCGCTTGCGATCATCCGCGCCTCACCAATGTCGACTATCTGAGTTGTCGCGTGGTAGAATTGTCGCTCGGTCGCGATGCTGTCCTCAATTTCTATGACCTCGAAGAGGCTACGCCGCAGTGCAATCGTGTGTCGATTCTCGGCGCAGAGCAGGCTGCCGGCAGTAATGTAAATATTGATGCCGTGTCGCTCAACGGAGCCGTGAGCCGCAATGAATTTTATGTCCGTCATCTTGGCGACTACTGCAATACTCACATCGGCGGTATGGTAATTGCCGGCGGACGACAGGTCGTTGACAACGCTACATACGTCACACACGACCACGAACATTGCACCAGTTCGCAACTCTTCAAATATGCACTCTTCGATGAGGCTCAGGGAGCTTTCGAAGGTCTTGTTACTGTCGAGGAGCAAGCCCGATTCACCGATGCCAAGCAGTCCAATCGCAACTTGCTCGTATCACCCGATGCGCGTATGCATGCTATGCCGCAACTCGTCATCTATTGCGACGAGGTGAAAGCGTCGCACGGTTCGGCTACGGGTCAGCTCGATGAGGATGCCTTGTTTTATATGCAATCGCGCGGCATCGGCCTCGGAGAAGCGCGTATGCTGCTCATCAATGCCTTTATGGCCGAGGTGCTCGATTGTATAAATCACGAGCCGTTGCGCGACCGCTTGCGTCATCTCGTTGAGAAACGCCTGCGCGGTTGTGCCTCATCCACATGCGGCGGTTGCCATATCAAACATTGATTGCTATGGATGTAAAAGCCCTACGTTCGGAATTTCCCTGCTTGCAGCAGACTGTCTACGGCAAGCCGCTGATATATCTTGACAATGCCGCCACGGCTCAAGCGCCGCAGTGTGTCATCGATGCTGTAAATCACGGCTATACGCAGTGTCGTGCCAATGTGCATCGCGGCGTGCACTACTTGTCGCAAGAAGCGACAGATGCCATGGAGCGCGGACGCGAAGCCGCTCGCCGCTTCATTAATGCCGCTTCGACCGAGGAGATTGTATTCACTCGCGGTACGACCGAAGGCATCAACCTCGTTGCGTCGAGTTACGGTCAATTGCTCTCGGAAGGTGATGAAGTAATAGTGTCGGCAATGGAGCATCACTCCAACATAGTGCCTTGGCAACTGCTTGCCTCGCGTCGCGGAGTGATTGTAAAGGTCGTCCCGATTCTTGCCGACGGTTCGCTTGATATTGAAGCCTACAAGGCGCTATTCACCGATCGCACTCGGTTGGTATCAATATGCCACGCTTCAAATGTCCTCGGCACGGTCAATCCTGTGGCTGAACTGACACGTATCGCGCACGAGCACGGCGCAGTGATGTGCGTTGACGGTGCCCAAGGCGTGCCGCATCACAAAGTCGACGTGCAGGCAATAGGTTGTGACTTCTATGCCTTCTCCTCGCACAAGATGTATGGGCCGACAGGCATAGGTGTCCTTTACGGCCGCCGTGGATTGCTCGACCGAATGCCGCCTTATCAGGGTGGGGGAGAGATGATCGGTCACGTCAGTTTCGACGGAACGACATGGGCCGACCTGCCGTATAAGTTCGAGGCCGGTACGCCCGACTACATAGGTATTGCGGCATTTGCTGCCGCTGTCGAATTTATCGAGCGCGTCGGAATGGACGAGATTGCCGCTCACGAGCAGCAGTTGCTCGAATACGCCACGAAGCGAATGCTCGAAATCGACGGAATGCGCATCTTCGGCACAGCCCCGGGCAAATGTGCCGTCATATCATTCCTGCTTGGCAAGGCTCATCACTACGACACCGGTATGCTTCTCGACAAAATGGGTGTAGCCGTACGTACTGGTCATCATTGTGCCCAGCCGCTGATGAATGTTCTCGGCATCGAAGGCACGGTTCGCGCATCATTTGCCGCCTATAACACCTTCGAGGAAGTAGATACCTTCATCGCCGCCCTCCGGCGCCTCGCCCCGATTCTGAATCAATAAAAATTGTGAGATAATAACGACCTTAGCATGTTTAATTTCTTCTCTAAAAAACGCCAACCGAGTAAATTATGGTTTTCCACCGACATTCACTGCCACATTCTGCCGGGTATTGATGACGGTTCGCCTGATGTCGACACATCGGTCGAACTTATCGAACGTATGCAGCAGTGGGGGGTGAAGCGTATCTTTGCATCGCCGCACGTCACGTACGGCACATTTGAAAATACTCCCGATACGGTGGCTGTCGCTCGCGAGGCGCTGCAAGCCGAACTGACGGATCGCGGCAACGACCTTGTGCTGTCAAATTCGGCAGAGTATCGCATCGACGACCTGTTCCTGAAGTGCGTTGAGAACGGAGAACTGATGTTGTTGCCCGGCAAGCGCGTGTTGGTTGAGAACTCGTTTATGCAAGAGCCATGGAATCTCGATCAATTGCTGTTCGACTTGCAAGTCAAAGGCTTGTCGCCGATACTTGTTCATCCGGAACGCTATTCATATTATTACGGTAAGAAAGATCGTTACAAGACTATCCACGACGGCGGCACGTCGTTCCAAATCAACCTGCTTAGTCTTGCCGGATATTATGGCAAGGAAGAGAAGCGTATGGCCGAATATCTGATTGAAAACGATATGGTCGATTATATCGGTTCGGATCTCCACCGCGCATCGCATGCCGATGCTATCGACCGCTACCTTGCATCAAAGGACTACGAGCGTCATCGCTCCGCTTTGGAGCATCGCATCGCCAACGATGATATTTAATTGGCGTGCTGTTCGTTGGCGTGTTGTGACGCGTTGTATTTTTCTTCCAGATATTCAATCGCCTTATCGAGCATAGTGTCAATGCCTTTGAGGGCTTGCTCGGGGTCGAGGTCAATGTGAATATCGGGGTCTATACCTTCCTCGGTAAGGTGCATGTCAGCATCGTACATCGGTGACGACGAGAAGCGCACACTCCACCCGATAGGCATTTCGGAACTGAACGGCATTCCCGAGCCGCCGCCGGTGCGGTCGCCTATCAGTGTCACATGCGGCAACTTCGACATCACGGCTACAAAATTGTTTGCAGCGCTAAACGTGGAACGGTTGGTCAGAACTACTATCGGTTTGTACCACATAGTACTGCCCGTCGGGGCGGGGTCGTAGTAGAACGGATATGGTTCGGAAAAATCGTTGTGCCCCGTGCCGTTCTTGTGACTGATGTAGCCTGCAAGGGTTCGTTCACGAATAAATCGCGATACAATAGTTTCGACGTATGATATATTGCCGCCGCCGTTGTCGCGGATGTCGATGATGAGTCCGTGGCATTTGCGCAGAATGGCCAATGCCCAATTGAGCGCACCTTCGCCCGGTGCGACGGAGAACGAACCGTAGCGCAGATAGCCTATCGAATCGCCTACCATATAATATGACAGTCCGTTGCGGCGATAGTCGTTGAAGTGAAGGTAGTGCTCGCGCACAAGGCGTTCGTCGTAGTTCTGCGGATAGTCGCTCCACCACTTGTCGTAGTACGACACATCGTACCAGCCGACAAGGTTCACGTGGCCGTCTCGCAATTCGTTGAGCATTTCCGCACATATTTTATACAGGTCTATGGCTGATGTCTTTGGCGTGACGCGCGGACGATATTCACGGTAAATCGAGTCCCAATCGATACCTTTTTGCTCGAAGAAGCAATAGTGGCGGTCGAGTGTCGTCCACAGCGCATCGAAATTGTCCTCGGGATTGTTTTCCCAAGTGTCGGCGTGGTGGCACGAAACCAGAGCGGCTATGAGAATAAGCAGTAGTGAGGGGAGCAGGCGTTTCATCAATAGAATGCTGAGATGGTTGCGGCGTCGGGCGAGCGGCGGCTGCCGGCCGACAGGCTGAGCCATTCGGTGGTGACGCCGATAACGAATGCGTGAGTTATATGGCGGGTGACTATATCCGAGGCTTTCGACGAATACACTTCGCAGCGGTAGCCGAGGCGCAGATTGGTGGCGCCGAAACGCAGGTCGGCTGTGACGAGGTTGTCGAGCCGAAAGAGACTGCCCGGCCATGCGAAATGGCACAGTCCCGAATGGTTGCCGAGCCATATCTCGTAGTATAGTTCATCATAGTCCGGCGAGAAAAATACGCCGGCGAGCGGCATCGACGGCTGATAGCGAAGCGTTATCGGAAGTCGTCCGAGTTGTAGATTATATGTAGCCATAGCGGTGACGCCGACAGTGGCCGAGGCCTGAACCGAAGCGGGGTTGTTGCTGTTGCGCATCAGGTAGCGGGCGCCGATGTCAACGCCGACCTCAGGTCCGACGGCAACTGTGAGATTTGCTACGGGGCGCCAACGGCGCATCATGCTCCATGACGGCGACAGGCCGACGCTCCACATTGATGTGGTGCCGGCCGGGTTGTCAACGCGTTCGAGCCGCATGCTGCCGCCGAGCCGCATGGTCCATCGCTGCGGGTCGAAGCCCATGGCCTGAAAACGCTCGTAGGACAGTGCCACGTCCCAGCCATTGTATTCGAGAGGTGTGAGATATGTGTCGCGCAACTTTGCCGAGCCGGCCTCGAACATATATGCCGAGGTGACGGGGCGCAGGGGCTTCTCGGCGACAGTCGTCGTGCTGTCGGTCGGCATGCCGGCCTGCATTGATAAGGCTGTCGCGGCTGCTATGATGAGTGAGGAGAGGCGCATCAGACGTAGTCTTTGTCTTTTGAATTATGAAATGCTCAGAACAGACGTTGCTGTCCGGAGAACTCGTCGCGAATTTCATCGTCGCTCTGTTCGGGTGCCTGTCTCTTATACACATCTCCGAGCCCACGAGACCGTACTA
>CALKKU010000082.1 GCA_937995285.1 uncultured Bacteroidales bacterium
GGCTGCCGGTCGCGGCATCAAGGTGATTATCGCCGCCGCAGGTATGGCCGCCGCGCTGCCGGGTGTCATCGCGGCGCTCACTCCGCTGCCTGTAATCGGCTTGCCGATCGATTCCACATTGCAAGGTCAGGACGCCCTGCTGTCGATAGTGATGATGCCGCCGGGTATTCCCGTGGCAACGGTCGGTATCAATGCCGGGATGAATGCGGCGGTGCTTGCCGTGCGCATCCTCGCCCTCGGCGATGCGGCGCTGGCCGAACGATATGCGCAGTGGTGCGCCTCGCTCAGCGACAAGATTGTCAAGGCCAACGAATCGCTCGCGGCCATTGACGACTATAAATTTAAGGTTTGACGCAATAAGGTTTGACGTAACTATGGCTTTACCAATCAACTATACTCGTCGCGCGACCGATGAAGTGACGATCGGGCGTGTTAAAATCGGCGGTCGAAATCCTATCGCCGTTCAGTCGATGACCAACACTCCCACTATGGACACCGAAGCATCGGTGGCTCAGTGCGCGGAGTTGGCCAAGGCCGGTGCCGACATCGTGCGCCTGACGGCTCAGACGCCGGCTCATGCTCATAATCTGGCCAATATCCACCGCGAACTGCGGGCCCTCGGCATCGACACTCCGTTGGTGGCTGATATTCATTTCAATCCCGAGGCTGCGTTTGCGGCCGCCGAGGTGGTGGAGAAGGTGCGCATCAATCCCGGCAACTTCGTCGATCCGGGTCGCACGTTCGTGAAACTCGAATACACCGACGAGGAGTATGCCGCCGAACTGAAGCGCATCGAGGACAAGCTGGTGCCGCTGCTCGACCTCTGCCGCAGTCGCGGCGTGGCTTTGCGCCTGGGCGTGAACCACGGCTCGCTCAGCGACCGCATCATGAGCCGCTACGGCGACACCCCGGCGGGTATGGTGGAGAGTGCTATGGAGTTTCTGCGCGTATGCCGCCTCCACGATTTCAACAATGTGGTGATTTCGATCAAGGCATCGAATGTGGTGGTGATGACCGGCACGGTGCGCCTGCTTGTCAAGGCTATGGATGCCGAGAACATGCACTATCCGCTGCACTTGGGCGTGACTGAGGCCGGCGATGGCGAGGATGCACGCATAAAGAGTGCGGTGGGCATCGGTTCGCTGCTGGCCGACGGCATCGGTGACACCATCCGTGTGTCGCTCAGCGAAGATCCTGTGAATGAAATTCCCGTGGCAAGGCAATTGCTGCGACACGTCGTGCAGCGTGCCGCCGGCAATGTGACAGATGAGAGCGCTGCGGCCGATGTAGTGCCGTCGCGTGTGCTTGCGCAGCCGTTGGTCGCAGGGCTCGACAAGTTGCCCGAGAAATATAACGTGGCCGCCGGTCAAGGTGGCAATGCCGTAGGAATGATGCGCACGGCCGCTCGCCGCGCCGTGGCGGAGCATCCCGAGGTGCCGCTGATGCTGAAAGTTGCATATCCGACGGAGATGACTTACGACGATGTGGTGATTGCCGCGTCGGTTGACCTTGGCAGCCTGCTGCTCGAAGGCTTCGGCGACATCATTGATATTCAGGCGCCGTCGCTGACCGACGAACAGCGACGCGACCTTGCGCTGGGCATACTGCAGGCCACGCGTCTGCGCATGACCAAGACGGAGTATATTGCTTGTCCGAGTTGCGGGCGCACGCTGTTCGATTTGCAGCGCACGCTCGCCGAGGTGAAGAAGGCTACGGCAGGCCAGCGTTCGCTGAAAATCGGCGTGATGGGTTGCATAGTCAACGGTCCCGGCGAAATGGCCGATGCCGACTACGGCTACGTGGGTGCAGGTCCGGGGCGCGTGAGTATTTATCGCGGCAAGCAGTGTGTCACCAAGAATATTCCCGCCGAGGAGGCTCTCGGCGCTCTCATCAACCTTATCAAGGCCGACGGCCGCTGGATAGATGAAGATTAACGAACGCAAGATAACTTATCATCGCGCACCATCGGGACTTCCGATGGTGCATTTGCATATTCCAGGAGCGGGTGTGGCCTACTGTGGCGTAGCCGTACGTGCGGGCAGCCGCAATGAGACTGACGACATACTCGGGTTGGCTCACTTCGTGGAGCATACTCTGTTCAAGGGCACTACGTCGCGTCGTGCATGGCACATAATCAATCGTATGGAAGCCGTTGGCGGCGAACTGAATGCCTACACTACCAAGGAAGAAACTGTGGTGTACACGGCTGCGCCGAGCGGCAACTTGGCACGTGCGGCCGAATTGGTGTCGGACATCATTTACAATTCGATATTTCCGTACGAGGAACTTGAAAAGGAACGAGAGGTGGTGGCCGATGAGATTGATTCGTATCTCGACACGCCGTCGGAGGCCATATTCGACGACTTCGAGGATATGATGTTTGCCGGTTCGAGCCTCGGACACAATATTCTCGGCACTCGCAAGTGTCTTGATACGTTCCACACCGACCTGTGTCGCGACTTTATGGCCCGGTGGTACACGACACAGAATATGGTGGTGTTCTACGCCGGCAATATGTCGGCGACGCGGGCGTTTGCCGTGCTTGACCGCGCTTTCAGATTGCAGCGCAATTGGGCTGTGGAGCGCCGTGAGGAGATAGTGCAGGCTCATGTGCCTGTCGACATTGTGAAGCACATAACTTCGCATCAGTGCCACACGGTGATGGGCGCTCGCATAGGCGGTATGGGCAGCCCCGACCGCTATGCTATGGCACTGCTGACCAACATCTTGGGCGGACCGGGCATGAATTCGCTGCTGAATGTGGCGCTGCGCGAGCGCCGCGGATTGGTGTACAACGTGGATGCTTCGACTGCGGTGTTCAGCGACTGCGGAGCGCTCGCCATCTACTACGGCTGCGATCCCGAGGATGACGCCCGTTGTCGACGATTGGTGAAAAGGACAATCGAGAGCGTGGCCGACGATTATCTGACACCGTCGCGCCTCGCACGGGCCAAGAAGCAGTATCTGGGGCAACTTGTCGTGGCATCGGAGAATATCGAATCGAGGATTTTGAACATTGCCCACAGCACGCTGTTCAAAGGTCGTGCGGCTACAGCCGCCGAAACAATCGAGGGCATCAACTCCGTCACGCTTGACGACATCCGCACACGCGCCGCCGCGCTCCTGCCCCTGTCGTCAATCTCCCTGTGCCCGGAGTGAAAATGTTTATCGCTTCAGATTTCTGTTTTTAGTTCATTATATAAGTCTACGGGCCCCAAATGCCAATATCGGGTACTCGCGGTTGAAAGTTTCTTATATAGATTTGAGCGATAGATGCGGCTGACGGCTTCCGTAAGGCTTATGCCTTTGTCTTCTGAAAGCCAAGAGGCAAGCCATCCTATTTTGAATGGTAACAACAAATACAAGTTGTCTTGAGTTATTTTAGCACTCATAGTTTTATTCTTTCAGATTCAATAAATTTGATAGTCTGCAGCGACGCTTCCGTGTGAAAAAGATATTGGTCGACCAGTTTGTAGGTTCTCAGTTCCCGAATGAGCGTAGGCATACTGATGATGCCTCCCTCATAGAGAGCGAATTGAGCGTACACGCTATCATCCGCAACAGGACCATATACGATGTCGTAGTCGTGAACGAAATTTCGGTCTGTGCGGTTTTTCATCACAAAATTCACCCATTCTTCCGTAGCCTTATTGAAAATGAGTGACTTGAGATGCTTTATTGCATCGTCGTCCAACTCATAAATATTTACATAGCCGACAGAAACTTCTCGCTCGTTCATGCGTCGCACCACCCACTTTCGAGCCTGTTCGTATGAAGTCGTCGCATAGAAGCCGGAGCCATAGTCAAGCGAACGGTTCGGTTGACGTATTTCCGGATTTCTTACTTCTTCGACGCTTCCGTGATAAACTTTGCTCATTTCTTTCGGTCATTTATCATTTTATCTATTTCTTCAATCAGCCACTGTTGTCCTTGTGTGTGAAGTACATCATAGAACTTGCAGAGGTGTTCCGCGATACCATATCGTTCGAATAAATTTACCACTACTTCCGTGGTCGTATTTTTAGCTTTGGCATACTGCTCTATGCAGAATGACACAAATATGGCGCGGTCTTGTTGTTTGTTATTCATTTTATAGCGATACGGTTATGTGTTACTAAAATCAATCGCGGGGGTGGTAGGAGTCGATGTGGCGGCGCTTTTTGGCGTCGAGGATTTCGTCGACGGCGAAGAATATGCCGCTTTCTTCGACGTTGCCGAACTCGTAGTTGATGGCGGTGCCGAACATTCGCATCGTGGGTGACAGGCTCATGTAGGCGTTGACCAGCGGCGGAATGTTGTCGCCGTGGGCGCGGACTTCGGCGTTGAGGATGCGATAGTCTTCTTTGAAGTCGTCGTGGGTGAAGATGCGTGCCATCTCGGCCGGGTCGCTGTTGACGGGCAGCGGTGTGATGGGGCGCACGAGGTTGTCGCGGTCGGGAAAGTGCTTGTTGAGGAAGTAGAGGATGAGGTCGCGGCAGCGCTCGGTGTAGTTGGGGTACATGGTGACCTTGCCGAATAGGTATTTGATTTCGGGATGGATGACGGTGAGGCATCCGAGGCCGTCCCAAAGGTTGTCGAGGGCATAGAGGGCTTTGGCTCCGGCACGCGACGACTGGTATTCGGGGCGGACAAAGGAGCGGCCGAGCTCGATGGTGTAGGGCAGGTAGTCGTTGATGAATCGGTCGGAGAAGTGGAACATGTGGGCTGTGGCGATGCGCGGACGGCCGAGGGCGTCGACGCGTATGTCGCTGCCGCAGATGTAGCGGTAGCCGCCGAGGATGAGGCGGCTCTCCGGATCCCACACGATGAGTTGGCGGCATGGAGGTGTCATGGTGTCGAACTCGTCGATGTCGCAGTCCTTGCCGGAGCCGCCGCCTGCAGAGCGGAATGCTATTTCGCGCAAGCGTCCGATTTCGCGCATCACGTTGGGCGAGTTGTGAGCGTCTACGACGTAGATGCGGTTGTTGCCTTTGTTGGTGTCGCGGAGGAAGCGTTCGTCGGTGAGTTCGGCTTCGATGAGGTGTTGATCGACGGGATCTATGATTTTTTGATTCATAACGGTTGTCGGATTGAAGATTGTGGTGACAGGGAGTCGACGATGCGGCGGATGCGCATGGCTTCGGCGGAGGGGTCGCCCGTGAGGCTTTGCGGCTTGATAGGTGCGCCGCAGACGATGGTGCCGCCCGAGCAGCGGAACATTTCGCCCGGCAGCAGCACCATTTCGATGTTGAGCTTGATACCGAGGCGTTCGCGCAGACGAGCCAGGCGGTAGAAGCGGTCGGAGTTGCGGGCGATGAAATGTATCGGCACTATCGGACGAGCTGATTCGCGAGCCTTGGCAACGAACATCTTGTGCCATGGCAGGTCGGCGATGACACCGCCGCGACGGCGCGAGCACAGTCCGGCGGGGAAGATGAGTATCGGCTCGTCGGAAGCGAAGGCTTCATCAATTG
>CALKKU010000083.1 GCA_937995285.1 uncultured Bacteroidales bacterium
TCACTATTCACAGCCGCCTGAGCAGCCCCTCAAAAATGAGGTGGCGAGCCGCCGGCGGGCAGGCCGAAGGCTCGCCCCTACCCTGCCCTCGAAAAAACCGCGCTCTATTAAGGAAATTTTTCTTTAATTATTTTTTTAATACCAAAAAGAATTATAACTTTGCACCCGAATAACAAGATGTCGTTTTCATTTGTTATAAAGTCAACAACAAGCAATAGGTACTAAGACAACTAAACAATATTATATATCCATTTTTTCTACGCAAAATGAGCAATTTAGAAGAAATCAAGAAGGCGCGTCTGTCGGGCATCAAGGCCGACCTCGCCAAGTACGGTATTAACAATACCACAGAGGTTGTTTACAATCCCAGCTACGACGAACTCTTCGCCCTCGAAACAACTCCGGGGCTCGAAGGTTACGAAAAGGGTTATCAGACCGAACTCGGTGCCGTTGACGTGATGACCGGCGTTTACACCGGCCGTTCGCCCAAGGACAAGTTCATCGTCCTCGACGAAAAGTCGAAGGACACCGTATGGTGGACAACTCCCGAATACAAGAACGACAACAAGCCCGCATCGCAGGAAGCTTGGGCCGCTTGCAAGGAACTTGCCATCAAGGAACTTTCAGGCAAGAAGCTCTTCGTTGTCGACGGCTTCTGCGGCGCCAACAAGGATACCCGCATGGCTGTTCGTTTCATCGTGGAAGTTGCATGGCAGGCTCACTTCGTGACCAACATGTTCATCCGCCCCACAGCTGAAGAACTCGCCGACTTCACTCCCGACTTCATCGTATACAACGCTTCGAAGGCTAAGCTCACCAACTACAAGGAACTCGGCCTCAACAGCGAAACAGCAGTTGTATTCAACATCACATCGCGCGAACAGGTTATCATCAACACATGGTACGGCGGCGAAATGAAGAAGGGTATGTTCTCCATGATGAACTACTACCTGCCTCTGAAGGGCATCGCCTCGATGCACTGCTCGGCCAACACCGATATGAACGGTCAGAACACCGCTATCTTCTTCGGTCTCTCCGGCACAGGTAAGACCACCCTCTCCACCGACCCGAAGCGTCTGCTCATCGGCGACGACGAACACGGCTGGGACGACAAGGGCGTGTTCAACTTCGAAGGCGGTTGCTACGCTAAGGTTATCAACCTCGATAAGGAAAGCGAACCCGACATCTACAACGCAATCCACCGCGACGCCCTCCTCGAAAACGTTACCGTTGACGAAAAGGGTACAATCGACTTCGCTGACAAGAGCGTTACAGAAAACACTCGCGTAAGCTATCCTATCCACCACATCGAAAAGATCGTTAAGCCCATCTCGGCCGGCCCCGCTGCAAAGAACGTTATCTTCCTCAGCGCCGACGCATTCGGTGTACTGCCCCCCGTATCAATCCTTACTCCGGAGCAGACCAAGTACTACTTCCTGAGCGGCTTCACCGCCAAGCTCGCAGGCACGGAACGCGGCATCACCGAACCCACCCCGACATTCTCGGCTTGCTTCGGCCAGGCATTCCTCGAACTGCATCCTACCAAGTACGCTGAAGAACTCGTTAAGCGTATGGAACAGAGTGGTGCAAAGGCTTACCTCGTAAACACCGGTTGGAACGGCACCGGCAAGCGTATCTCTATCAAGGATACACGCGGTATCATCGACGCCATCCTCGACGGCTCGATCCTCAGCGCTCCCACCAAGCACATCCCCACTTTCAACTTCGAAGTACCTACCGCACTTCCCGGCGTAGATCCCAAGATCCTCGATCCTCGCGACACCTACACCGAAGCTTCTCAGTGGGAAGTTAAGGCCAAGGACCTCGCAGAACGTTTCATCAAGAACTTCGCGAAGTACGAAAACAACGAAGCCGGCAAGGCACTCGTTGCAGCAGGCCCGAAACTCTGATAATCCGACAATCAGATAAAGCAAAGCAGTCGACCTCGATGAGGCCGACTGCTTTGCTTATAAG
>CALKKU010000084.1 GCA_937995285.1 uncultured Bacteroidales bacterium
CGATAGCGATGAGAATCTGCATTGTCACGGTCCACCAGCGCTTTGTCTTGAAGATGTCGACGATAGGGCCCCAGAAGGGTTTGATTACCCAAGGCAGGTAGAGCCAACCGGTGTAGAGGGCGGCGTCGGTTTCCGACATACCCATCTGTGTGAAAAGCACCATGGTCACCATGTTGATGAAGATGAACGGAATGCCCTGCGCGAAATACAGCGAGGGAATCCATGCCCATGGGTTGCGTTTGGTCGTTTGATTCATTTTTTTATCAGTAAGAAGGTATTAGTTGAATTAATAGAGAGACGAGAGGTCGGCGCCGGGGAAGTAGTGGGCGAGTATCTTGCGATAATCGTAGCCTTTGGCTCCCATTACGGCGGCACCTATCTGGCAAAGGCCTACGCCGTGGCCCCAACCGGCACCGGAGAGGGTGAACGAGCCGGGAAGACCGGTGGCGGGGTCGATGTCGTGACGTTGGATTGTGAATGCCGAACTGTAGAGGTGGCTCGGCGACAGGGTGCGACGGATTTCGAGTTCCTTGCCGATGGTCATTGTGCGCTTGGTGCCCACGAATTTGAGGCGGACAAGGCGACCCGATGTGCCGCGTTCCACGGGAATGAGGTCAATGATCTCACCGAAGTCGATGCCCGAGCGCTCGGCCACGAGCTTGGATATTTCCTCGCGGGTGTAGGTGACGCTCCAGCGGTAGAAGTCGCGAGTCTCCTGATCGTAGTTGTTGAGCACTTGTGACAGAATTGATGCGTCGGAAGTGTTGCAGAAGGCATCGGGGCGGCTTTCGATCCACTTCGATGCTTCGTCTTCTTTGCGGAGGTCGGGGAAGTCGGTCGGTGCGGTCGAATCGCGACGAGCCACCAGGTAGCTGAAGTGGCGCGGTTCCCAGCAGTTCTCAAATTCCTCGAACACGCCGCCGCAGCACTTCGAGAAGCGTGCGTCGCAGAGTTCGCCTTCGCTTGTGAGCACTTCGCCGCGAGTGGCGGCAACGGCTTCGGCCACCTTGGGGGTGGTCTGGCGGGTTATGCCCTGATAGCGCTGACAGTGGTCGTCGGCGCACACGTGGAAGTGCACGTGGTCTTCGCGGTCGTACCACTTGATGCGCTCGTCGGCTGTTTCGGTGTAAGCCGAGTACTTGGTGCCGGCCGCTTCGATTTTCTTGTTCTTCTCGATTTGGGCGAGAAGCCAGCTGCGCGAGATCACGGCGTGGGCCTTGAGCAGTTCGAGCGAGGCGTTGGCGCTCATTTCCGAGGAGATGACGCTCGACAGGTAGTCTTCGACCGACAGTTCGTTGATTGCCACGAGACCTTTCTCGTAGCGGAACGATACGTTGCCTTTGAAGCGCTGATCTTCCTTGCGTTCCCAGTGGAAGTTGACGCCGATGACGACGTCCTTGATTTCAAAGGTGTTGCCGGTGTCGGCTGCCTTGAAATGAAGGATGTCGTAGGAACGGCCGTTCCACAACGGGCGGTTGTCGGCGTCGAGGGTCACGGTCTGAGGACCGGTGACCTCGCGACCGTCGGCAATGTACGTTCCGTCGAGGACGATGTTGATGGTCGGCGCTGTGAGCACGCCTACGAGCACGGTAGGCTCGGTAGCATATTTAGTCGACATTGTTGGCTATTGCTGTGATTTCTTCTTCGCTGAGGCAAAGTTCGTCGAAGATGCGGATGATGGTATCGGCATCCAGGGCGTTGAAGTCCTTTTCGAGGGGAGTGATGAACACGCCGCCCATATCAACCGATGCGGGGCTGAGAAGCATGGTGCCTTCGCCTTCGGTGCCGTAGAACGACGGACGGTGGCGCTTGCGGGGAATGACCACGAGGCGCACGCCGGCTGCTGTGGCATAGCACAGGAGGTTCATCATCGGTTCGGCTTCGCCTTCGGGTACGGGAATTGCCTTGTAGAGACGCGAGAACAGACGCTGGCCTGCTTCGGGTGACTCGGCATCGATGACGAATACCTTCAGCGGCAGGCTGTCGCACAGAGCGAGTACTGCGTCGCCGTCGGTGGCGATTGTCTTGAGCTCGGCATCTTCGAGCGCCGCACCGAGGGTGAGGAAGTCGCTGTTGCCGGCCTGGAAGTGCATATGGTCGGGAGCTGACGCGCCGCAACGAGGACCGTTGTAGAATACGGTGTATTCATCAAGTTCCGAGGCGAGCTGCATCATGTCGGCGATGCGGCCGTCTATGAGCTGGTCGACGTGGTTGCGGTCGGGAATGGTGAGGTGGCGAGGGAAGATGGGGAAGGGGTTGATGAGGACTGTGTAGCGTTCGCCCCATTCGATGCCGCGCTGAACGGCGGGACGGTTGGCTGCGCAGAGGAAGCACTTGCGCTCTTTGAGCGACTTGGCGTCGACCTTGGCGGCCGACGACACGATACGTGCCGGATTGAACTGTACTTTGATAGTCCAACCTGGGAGTGCGACTTCTTTAACTTTGACGCCCTTCAAAGCCTCGAAATTGCCGGCGGCCTGGGGCCACTCGGCAATTTGAGCTTTAATGAAGTCGTTGATTTGGGCTGATGTGACCTTTGCGTCCATTAGTCCTTATTCATTGCGCAACGTGCCTGGAGTTCCCAGGTGCGGATGCGGTCTTTGTAGAGGTTGTTGTTGTTGGTCTTAACGATGTCGAGAGCGTGGTCGGAGTTGTCTTCCCAGCGGCGGCAGTAGTAAACCACGTCGTAGACGCGGCCGATCTGGTTGTGGCGCGAGAAGGCGAGGCCGAGAGCATAATCTTCGCCGTACGATGTGTTGGGCACGTGGATTTCGCGGAGCATCGGGGTGTAGAATGCACGGGGAGCGCCGAGGCCGTTGATGCGCAGAGCGTTGTTGCGGCCGTTTTCGGGTGTCCATTCCTTGTGGTCGATTACGCCCGGCGGAATTGTGTTCATATCGATGTCGGTGAGCATATATGTGCCTACGACCATACCGCAGTTCTGTTCGTAGAATGCCTTAACCATCTTGGTGAGGGTGTTCTCGTCGGCGTAAACGTCGTCGGAGTCGAGCTGAACGGCAAACTTACCGCACTTTTCGTGCTGAACGCCCATGTTCCAGCAACCGCCGATACCGAGGTCGGTGCGTTCGGGGATGATGTGTACCACGCGGGGATCGGAAGTGAATTCTTCGATGGCTTCCGAAGTGCCGTCGGTAGAGTGGTTGTCGATGATGATGAGGTTGTAGGGGAAGTCGGTCTTCTGCGAGAGAACGCTCTTGATGGCGTCGCGGATGGTGCGTACGCGGTTGCGAACGGGGATGATGACCGATGCTTCGTATTCGAAGTTGCCCTTGTCGAATTCGATGGTGTCGAACTTGGGTGCGAGGTAGCCGCCGATAGCTTTGAGGTGTTCGGTGCAAGCCTGTTCCATTTCGATCTGTACGCCGCGGTTCTTGGGATCAACGTACGAGAAGATTGCTTCGCCTTCTTCCTTCTTGGGAGCGGCAACGTCGGTGTAGAGGTATTCGTTGACGTGTACCAGGGGAGCGATGCGGCTTAAGCGCAGACGCAGGTCGTAGAGACCGGCAGCCTTGTAGTCGGCTGTGATGCCGGCAGCGGCTTTCTTGAAGTCGGTGCTGTTGAAGAACAGGAGCGAGCCGAAGTTGAAGTCGTCGCGGAGCGAACCGAATTGGTAGTCGATCACGGGAGCGTTGGCCTTAACGCCGTCGGTGACAACGTAAGAATCGGCGTAGAGCATACCGGCCTTGGAGTCGCCTGCGAGGCGAACGAGGCGTTCGAGTGCGAAGTAGCCGGGTACGAGGGTGTCGTACTTGGTGTAGAGCAGTACGAAGTCTGAATCGGCTGCTTCGGCGATTTTCTTGATGGTAGACGAAGCGTTGAGGGTGTCTACGTATATGATGTCGCAACCGTGGGCTGCTTCTGCCTTCGGGTCGGTGGCCAGAAGGTAGATTTTCTTTACTAATTCGCTTTCTTTGAGTGCGTTTACGGTTGCTGCCACTTGAGCGGCATCGGCGTACGGCAGGAAGCAATTAATGGTTGTTTTCATGCTGAGGTATTTTTTTATTGTTTGTAATTATTTCTTGTTGTTGAAGAAGTTGAGTACTTGTTTCATGAGCGAGTTGCGAGCTGCATCGCCTTTGACGGTCTCGAAGGGGAAGCCGAGGATGACGGTGCGATAGCCGCCCATATCGGTGGCAACGCCTGCAACGAGGTTGTTTTCGCCGTAGCGCATGATTGTGGCGCCGGTGGCTGAGTCGGCTGCATAGAACGAGTCGGGCGATTCGGCTGCGTAGCATTCGCCGTTGAGTTCGGTGGAGAAGTCGAATGTGCCGCCTTCAAATTCCTTGAAGCGCGAGTTCACTTCGTAGGCTTCACCGGTGACGGCAGCCTGGTCAACACGCCAATGATAGCCGAGTACCTTGGTGGCAAAAGCCTGGTCGGCTTCGGCTACTTCGGGTGTCGAGTGGAGATTGTCCCAAAGGTCGGTGGCAATGAATGCGCCGGTGACGAAGAAGTTGGTGCCGGCTGCGGTGGCTGCGGTGATCTTCTGCTGAAGTTCGGCGGGGAATGTCTTGAAATATGTGCCGTAGAAGCCGCGGCCGTGGATGATTTCTTTCTGTTTGCCGAGGATGAGGTCGACGATTGCGGGCTGGCCTTCAACGGGCGATGCCGCGTAGGCGGCAACCGACGACGAGATGAACGAGTGACCGGCGGCTGCGATGGCTTTGCCGTGCTCGTAGGCGTAGTCGAATGTGTTACCGGCGATTACAACCGTTTCGTAGTTGGAGCGCGATGCACCGAAGCCGGCAGCATCGTCGTCCATCCAGGGAATGTTGCGGCGGAATTCGAACTGCGAACCGATAAACGAGATGTCCTGCAAGTAGGGCACACCGTGGTCGCGCTGGTCATAGAAACCGGCGATGTCGTCTTTGGTCTCGAACCAGTCGGGGGCGCTCACGCGTGTGAAGCCGTTGACAACCAATACCGGTTCCGAACCGTTGTTGAGGTCGCAGAGAGCGAGTACTTCCGAGGGGAAGCTGACACCGCCGTCGTTGCCGGCGATGATGCGGTAGGAGTGGATATCGGTGTCGCTGATATTGACTGTGTATGTAGGCTCGGTGGTGCGGGCAATCTGTTTGAAGCCGAGTGCATCGCCGATGCGTTCTTCTATAATATAATATGTGGGGTGCGCAGTGGCTTCGAGCGAATCAACGGTTTCGGCCCAATTGAGGGTGTAAGAGCGGTTGCCCTGTGAAGCAATTGCGAAGTCCTTGACGGGGAGGGGTTGAACCACATATTTGTAGCCGTCGCGATGAGCGATGAACTGAAGCATACCTTTATAGATGGCACGCGATACGACGAAGCGGAATGCCGGGTCGAGACCGTACTTCATGTCGCAGAAGTTCTGGTGCGAGAGGAATTCGAGCAGCATTGCCGGAACGGCCGGAACGCGTGCTTCGAAGTAGCGCTGATCCCACATGCCGCGGCGTGTCCAGTTGGGGTCGTTGGTCTTGCGCACGTCGTTGACGATGCTTGTGACGATGAGGTCGCAGAGGTCGCGCGATGCCATGCGAGAGCCGCCGTTGCCGAGGGTCTTGTCGGCGGTGCTGTAGATACCGAGAGTACCTACTACCGAGTCGGTCTTGAATGTGCCGGCATCGGTGTGGAATGCGAAGCTGAGGTCGACGGGGATGCCGAGACCTGCGCGGTCGGGGAGTACCGACGAACCGCCGGCGAGCCAGTTGACCCAAAGACCGCGGCTGCGGTAGTCGTCGTTGTAGTCATTTACGTAGTCTGACGGAGTGAACACGCTGTCGGGCGCACCTGCCCACTGCATGAAGTAGCGAGCGCCTTCGACAAACTTGGGATAGTTGCTGCCGACGTATTTGTAGTCGATGTTGTCGAGTGGCTCTTTGACGATGCGGTCGACAACGCCCATACCGCCGCCGATCTTCACGGCGTCGGCAGTAACTACGGCACCTGCTTTGGCGCTTTCGTTGGTGAGGGTGACTACAGGCACGTTTTTACCGGCCTTGAGGGCGAAGTGACCGAGGTAGATCCAGGTGCCGGCGCCCATATTTTGGTTGATGTTGAAGTGGCGGTCGCCGTTGGCTGCGTGCACGGTGTAGTGCGCGTCGGTGGCGCTGCCCTTCACTGTGGCGTAGCTTACATATACTGCGTAGGTGTCGTCTTTGGGAATGTCGGCGCTCCATACGGCTTTCGAGGCTTGGCCCTTGCCTGCCTTGACTGTCTTGACGCAGCGAGCGCGGCCTGCCTGGAAGGGATGCGAGCCGTTGATGAGGTGCTTGCCGTCCCATGCGAAGCCTGTGCCTTCGGTTTGTGCCCAAGCCTGAGAGCCTGCAACTTCGCTGTAGCCGGGAGTGGCGGCGTTGTCGCCGTCGACGATGATTTCGGTGAGGTTGGTGTCGCGTTCGCGTGGGCTCATTACGTATGCACCGGCGTTTTCGAGCATCGGCATCAGGAAGGGCATCACGTAGCTCTGGGTGTAGAGGTCTTCAACAGTCTGGAAGATGCGGGCGCGTTGCCATTCCCATCGGTTGAGCTTCGGCTCGAAGTACCAACCGTGGCTTTGCCACAGGGCGATGTTCTTGCCGTCGAGACCTGCCGGAGCCTTGGAAGCTTCCAGGTCAACGATGAACGGAACTTTTTCTGTCGGGCCGTGGTAGTGCTTGGCGGCTGCGAAGAGCACGAGGTCGTCGAGGTTGGTGTCTTCGTACGACAGGGTCACCTTGTAGCCTTTGTATTGGCTGCCGAGGGCGGTGAGGATGTCGCTTTTGAGCGATGTCATACGTTCGGCCGTAAGCGGCAGGTAGGTCGTGTTCTCGTTGCAGTCCACTTTGACGGTGCGCTTCGAGTTGTCGATCGTAACGCTGTTTACGGCCATAGCGCCAAAGCCGGTGCTACCCGGCTTGTACGAGTTGAGCACTGCAAGGACGGCATCTTCGTTGACGCCGCCTTGTATCATTGGGGTTGCCGACGCCGCGAGAGCGAGCGTCATAAAGAGATGATTAAGTTTCATTGCCGAGAATCAAGATTCAAGGTTACACTTTTATTTTAATTTTGACAAAGTTAGCGTAATAATCCGAGATGTAAAAGTGACTTAACGTTTATTAGTATTTGTATACTGATTTTTCGTTTATCAGTTTTGAACACGACCGCAGCAGTAGTAGTGCGAACGCCAGTACGGTTCGTCCAAGTCGCTGACGGTGACGCCTCTCGATGTGGCGTGAATGATACTGTTGTCGCCGATGTACAGGGCTACGTGGTTGATGCGCGAACCGCCGGCTTTGCTGGTGAAGAACACGAGGTCGCCTTGTCGGAGGTCGCCGCGGCGGATGCGCTTGCAGTAGTCGGCCTGTTCGCGGCTCGATCGCGGCAGTTTTATGCCGAGCACGTGCTCGTAGACGGCGCATGTGAGGCCCGAGCAGTCAACGCCGCCGCGGTCGTCGCCGCCGTAGCGGTAGGGCGTCCCGAGCCATGTGCGGGCGTATTCGACGAGCGAGTTGTCTGTCACACTCGAATGGCTGTGGTTGTGATGATTATGACCGCCGTCGGTCGGTGCGTAGATGTCGTCGCGGTCGTCGCTACGGAGCGTGGCGTCGGAGCCGCGGACGGTGTGGCGCGACGAATGACACGACGACAGCGACATTGCCGCCGCAAGGCAGAGTATGATGAGAATGCGTAATTTCATAATGCGAACGGCAGTCGTCGCGTCAGCGTCGGCTGCAACTACGCAAAGTTAGTAAACTTTTTTGTATCTTTGTCCTCTGTATGGAAATTGATTTTCAAGATTTAAAGCCGCTGCCTGCGTTGGCGGGGCGTCCGTGGATTATCGCAGGCCCTTGCAGTGCCGAATCGGCGGAGCAGATGCTGTCTGTGGCTCAGACGCTTGCCGCCGGCGGTGTGCGTGTATTGCGCGCCGGTGTGTGGAAGCCGCGCACTATGCCCGGTTCGTTCGAGGGCTACGGCGAAAAGGCTCTCGACTGGCTCGCTGCGGCCAAGGCTGCCACCGGGATGTTGACGGCTACGGAAGTGGCCACGCGCGAGCATACCGAGGCGGCTCTCGATGCAGGCGTCGATTATCTGTGGATCGGAGCGCGTACTTCGGCCAATCCATTTGCCGTTCAGGAGATTGCCGATACGATAGCGCTGCGCGAGCACAAACCTGCAGTGCTGGTCAAAAATCCCGTGAATCCCGACATAGACCTGTGGGTCGGAGCTCTTCAGCGCATCTACGGCGCAGGCGTGAGGATGCTTGCCGCCGTGCATCGCGGATTCAGCACCTACACGCCGTCGATTTATCGCAACGAGCCGCATTGGAATATACCGTTTGAACTGCGTCGGCGCTATCCGTCGCTGCCGTTGCTGTGCGATCCGAGCCACATAGCCGGCCGCCGCGACTTGGTGGAAACGGTGAGCGAGAGGGCGTTGGCAATGGGTTTTGACGGGCTTATCATAGAATGCCATCCCGAACCCGACAAAGCGCTGAGCGACAGTCAGCAGCAACTGACGCCCGAGCAGTTGCTCGCAATGGTGTCGCGCTTGGCGGCATCGGAGGCTGACAGCGGTGTTGATGTCGAACTCGACCGCCTGCGCTCGGCCGTCGATGCCATCGATCACGAACTTATAGAACTGCTGGCTCGACGTATGGACATATCGGCCGAGATAGGACGTTACAAGAAGTCGCGTTCGCTCGCCGTGCTGCAGCCGCGCCGCTACAGTGCCATACTCGAAAGCCGCCTGAAAGCCGGCGCTCAACTCGGGCTGGACGAGGCTTTTTTGAAGCGTATGTGGGATGTTATCCACGAGGCTTCGGTGGCTCGCCAAATTGAAGTAATCAGTTTGCCGAAAAATTCGTAACTTTGCACGAATATGAACAATCCGAAATCCGACATAGTAGACCTGCCCAAGATTGAGGATCCGCGCGGCAATCTGTCGTTTATCGAACACGGGCCTCGCGGACTGTGTCCGTTCGAGATAGAACGCGTATATTGGGTGTACGACGTGCCGGCCGGAAAGGAACGTCACGGTCGCGCTTTACGCCACACTTCGGAAATGATTGTGGCGATGAGCGGCAGTTTTGACGTGGTGCTCGATGACGGACGCGGCGAGCGCACTATCAGCCTTTCGCGCAGCAACAGCGGCGTGGCGGTGAACCCGATGACATGGCGTTCGTTGAAGAATTTTTCGACCAATGCGGTTGCGATGGTACTGGCTTCGACACCGTACGATGCCGATGAATATATAGAAGATTATCAACGATTTATAACAGAAGTAGATGAGCGAACAAAGCATTGACAGCCACCGCGTGTCGTCGGTCGACGACTGCCGCGTGATACAACTGCCGCGCGAACTGCATCCCAACGGTTCGCTCACCGTGGTTGAGAACGGAGCCGACGGAATACCGTTTGCCGTCCGCCGTGTGTTCTACCTCTACGATGTGCCGGCCGATGCCGAGCGCGGCGGCCATTCGCACCGCGAGGCACAGGAACTGATGGTGGCACTGGCCGGTAGCTTCGATGTGGTGCTCGACGACGGACGCGAGGCTCGACGTTTTACACTCAACCGTCCGCATCGTGCGCTGTACGTGCCGGCAGGAATATGGCGCACGCTCGACAACTTCTCGGGCGGCGCGGTGTGCTTGGTACTTACGTCGGAACGATACAGCGAGGCCGACTATGTGCGTCGCTATGAAGAATTTAAATCTCTGACAACTGATAAGGAATGGGAGCAGTAGTGAAATATCCGTTTCTCGACCTCGGTGCGGTCAACCGTCCGATGCTCGACGATATAAAGGCGGCCGTGATGCGCGTCATAGACTCGGGGCGTTACATCGGAGGTCCGGAAGTCGAGGCGTTCGAGCGCAAACTTGCCGAGCGCACAGGCGTGGAGTATGCTGTAGGCTGTGCCAACGGCCTCGATGCTCTCCGCCTTATTTTCAGAGCATACAAGGAACTCGGACACCTGCACGACGGCGATGAGGTAATCGTGCCGGCCAATACATATATAGCGTCGTTGCTCGCCGTGAGCGACAACGGTCTGAAGATAGTGCCCGTGGAGCCGTCGATTGAGACGCTCAACCTCGATACGTCGCTTATCGAAGCTGCTGTTACCGATCGCACGCGAGCCATACTGACGGTTCATCTCTACGGCCGCGCATGCTACGATACCATGCTTGCCGATGTGGCACGGCGCCATAATCTGCTTGTGATTGAGGATAATGCTCAGGCAATCGGAGCATGTGTCGGCGACGGCCGTATGACCGGTTCGCTCGGCGATGCCGCAGCATTCAGTTTCTACCCGACAAAAAATCTCGGGGCACTCGGCGATGCGGGCGCAGTCACGACAAATGACAAGGTGCTTGCCGATGCCGTGCGTGCGCTTGCCAACTATGGCAGCGATCGCCGCTATCACAATATTTACCAAGGGCTTAACAGCCGTCTTGATCCGATTCAGGCGGCTATTCTGTCGGCGAAGATGGAATATCTCGATGCCGAGACAGCATATCGCCGCCGGCTTGCGGCGGTGTATGACGACGCAATCCGCAATCCGCTTATCGTGAAGCCTCAGCTTGGCGGCGAGGATATGGTGTGGCATCAGTATGTGGTGCGCACCGAGCGGCGCGACGACTTCCGCGCATACCTTGCCGAGCGAGGCGTGCAGACCGATGTCCACTACGCCACACCGCCGCATCGTCAGCCGTGCTATGCCGCCACACTCTGCGGACTGCATCTGCCGGTGACCGACCTTATCGCCGACACGGTGGTGTCGCTGCCGGTGTCATCGACCACGTCGCCGACCGATGCGGCCGACATTGCCAGAATTATAAACGACTATGATTGATTCGACAATATTCAGCGGCCTCAAGGCCTTGTATCATACGTTCGGCTGCAAACTCAACTTCGCCGAAACATCCACATTGGCACGCCAACTCGGTGCGCTCGGCGTGCGCCGTGTCAGCGGCGCGGAAGTTCCCGACCTGATTGTGGTGAACACATGCAGCGTCACCGAATTGGCCGACAAGAAGTGCCGCCAGACGATTCGCTCGTTCCATAAGAAATATCCCGATGCGGCAATAGTAGTGACCGGTTGCTATGCGCAACTCAAGAGCGACGAAGTGGCCGAGCTGCCCGGTGTGGCAATCGTTGCCGGTGCCGACCGCAAGATGGATCTTGCCGAATTTATACAACAATATATGGCCGAGCGCACACAGGTGAAGGAAGTGTCGCAATGGCGCGACATTCGCGAGTTCCGTCCGTCGTGCTCGCGCGGCGACCGTACGCGCTTCTTCCTCAAGGTGCAGGATGGCTGTGACTATTGGTGCACATACTGCACCATACCGATGGCTCGCGGACGTTCGCGCTCAGGCTCCATAGAGTCGATTGTGGCTCAGGCTCGCGAAGCGGCCGAGGCCGGCGGCAAGGAAATTGTCATCACGGGCGTGAATATCGGCGACTTTGGCAAAGGACGCGATGATACGTTCTTCGACCTCATCAAAGAACTCGACAAGGTCGAGGGTATTGAGCGCTATCGCATATCGTCGATAGAGCCGAACCTGCTCACCGACGAGATAATCGATTGGGTGGCAGGATCGCGAACATTTATGCCACACTTCCACATTCCGCTGCAGTCGGGCAACGACGATGTGCTGCGACTGATGCACCGCCACTACGACACGGCGCTGTATGCTTCGAAAATCGAGCATATCCGACGTGTGATTCCCGACGCATTCATCGGCGTTGACCTTATCGTAGGCGCTCGCGGAGAGACTCCCGAACGCTTCGAGAGCTCGCGGGCATTTATCGAGAGTCTCGACATATCGCGCTTGCATGTGTTCCCGTACTCGGAGCGTCCCGGAACAAAGGCGCTCGACCTCGGCGATGCCGTGTCGCCCGCCGACAAGCATAGCCGTACCAATGTGATGCTGCGGCTGAGCGAAGCCAAGTGGGCCGACTTTGCATCGCGCTTTATCGGTGCGGAGCGCCCCGTGCTGTTCGAGCATCCGCAGACGGGCGGTGTGTCGATGGGCGGATTTACCGACAACTATCTGCATGTGCAGGTGGCTGATGCCGGTCCGGAACTGGATAATACGATTGCTGCGGTGCGGATTACTGGTATCAATGCAGCCGAGGAAACGCTTACCGGTGAACTTGTGAGATGAAAGCGCGATTGCTCAAGACGTTGTTGTCGCTGCCGGCAAGGCTGCCGCTGCGAGTGCTCTACGGTGTGGCCGATGCGGCTGCGTTCGTGTTGCATCGAGTGGCGCGGTATCGCCTCGGCGCGGTGCGCGACAATCTTGAGCAATGTTTTCCCGATAGGAGTGTGGCCGAGCGCCGTCGTATAGAGCGCGACTTCTACCGCAACTTTGCCGACGACTTTGTGGAGACGCTCAAACTGCTTCACATCTCCGATGAGGAGATGCGCAGCCGTGTGGAGTTTGTCGGCACGGATATAATCGACGAACTTTTCGACCGCAGTCGAAGCATCGTGGTGTACTTCTCTCATACATTCAATTGGGAGTGGGCTACGTCAGTCACACTCCACACGCGACATCGCCCGACCGACAGCTGCGTGTTCGCTCAAATATATCGTCCGCTGAAGTCGCAGTCGTTTGATGCTCTGATGTTGTCGCTGCGTTCGCGCTTCGACAGTGAAAGCATTGACAAGAATCGTGCACTGCGCCGTCTTGTAACTCTGAAGCGGCAGGGGGCACTCAGCATCACGGGCTTTATGAGCGACCAGCATCCGAGCCATGGCGATCCGGGTCACCTTACCACCTTGCTCGGCCGCCCGACGCTGATGATCAGCGGTACGGAGACGCTTGCTCGCCGCCTTGATATGGCCGTGGTGTATTGGGATATGGAGAAAACTTCGCGCGGACATTATCGATTGACGACGCGGCTTATCACCGATGATATAGCTTCGTTGCCCGAAGGTGAAGTCACCGAGCGATATACCCGACTGCTCGAAGCGTCGATTCGCCGCAATCCGTCGTTGTGGCTGTGGAGCCACAAGCGTTGGAAACATCCCGTAACGTTGTAAACAACAGTATTATGAACGCAGATTCAGAACATATATACAGTGTCGACAAGCCCGAGGTGGCTGTCATAATTCTCAACTGGAACGGTCAAGCGCTGCTGCGTGAATATCTGCCGCAGGTGATTGCGGCAAATGACGACGCTGTGGCACGAGTGATTGTGGTGGACAACGGTTCGACAGACGAATCGCGCCGCGTTCTTGCCGAGGAGTTTCCGCAGGTTGAGACTATATTGTTCGACAAGAATTACGGTTTTGCCGAGGGCTATAACCGCGCTCTTGCCGCCACGCGCTACCCATATACGGTGCTGCTCAATAGCGATGTGGCTCCGACGGCCGGATGGGTGACCACTCTCTACGGCTTTATGAAGTCGCATCCCGAAGTCGGTGCTTGCCAGCCGAAGATTCTGAGCTACAAGCATAAGGACCGCTTTGAATATGCCGGCGCATGCGGCGGCTTTATCGACTGCAACGGTTATCCGTATTGCCGCGGCCGCATATTTTCTGATTGCGAAGTCGACAGCGGCCAGTACGACGAACCGATGCCGATATTTTGGGCGACAGGCGCAGCGCTGATGGTGAAGACCGATTTATATCTTGAAGCGGGCGGGCTCGACCCGAAGTTTTTCGCGCATATGGAGGAGATAGACCTGTGCTGGCGCATATTGCTGAGCGGTGCGGTGATTATGGCCGTGCCGCAGGCGACGGTGTATCACCTCGGCGGCGGCTCGCTGCCGGCATCGAATCCGCGTAAGACGTATCTCAACTTCCGCAACAACCTGCTGATGCTGCATAAAAATTTGCCCGATGCCACGCGTCGGTCGACGCTGCTGAAGCGTCGGTTGCTCGACACTATAGCGTGGGCGAAGTTCGTGGCGACGTTTGATTGGAAGAATGCCGGGGCGGTGTGGCGAGCGCATCGCGACTTCGCGCGAATGCGCTGCGACTATACCGAGCATCCCGATGTCGATTTGCTTCGCACGCGCCGCGATACCCGTCTCAACATTCTCGTCCAATACTATCTGAAATTAAAGCACCGCTTCTCGGAATTACCTCAGCGGTGAGATGCGGACGCGGTGGTTTTTGATGCGGGGGGAGGGGACGGAGTGGATTGAAGGCAGGGCTGCGGTGTCGACGGCTACGTAGGCGGCGTGGTCGCGCACGTCGATGCGGCCGATTTGTGAGGCTTCGATAAGCGCGGTCTTGACGAGGAAGCCGAGGATATCGCCTTTCGATACTTTTTCTTTGCGACCGGCATTGATGTACAGTGTCACAAGTCGCTTGCCCGGCTGCCCTTGCGGCAGGGCTTCTGCTTGCAGTTCATCATCGCAGTCGATGTATTCCGGCAAGTTCTCGCCCGGTCCGGTGATGACGCAGACTTCGCCGGTAGCATCAACGCGTGCCGTGCGGCCGTTGCGATGTGTCCAGGCGGCTTCGTCGACGGGCAGGTGATAGTGGATGACGGCTTTCACGGCGTCTATGTCGAGACCGCGGGCGGCAAGGTCGGTGGCCACCATTATCGGGGTGGAACCGTTGTTGAGCGTTATCACGGCTCGTTCGCGGTCGATTTGTTCAAGTCCGCCGTGATAGAGCGATGCGGCTATGCCGGCATCTTTGAGGCCGCCGAATACGCGTTCGGCGCTCTCGCGGTGGTTGACGAACACGATGGCGCGGTCGCTGCCAAGGCGCTCGGCTACGGTGACGAGAGTGGCGAGTTTGTCGCGCTCGGGCGACGGAATGCGGGTGATGTGCAGGCGGCTACGGGTAGATTCGTTGCCGGTGGCGTAGTCGAGTGTGGCGGCTTCCGACATATTCACAAACTGCGGCATCTCGGCAATGGCGGTGGCCGATGTGAGGCCGATGTTGCGCAGTCGGCCGAGGTGTCGGCAGATGCGGCTCATTTCGCCTTGGAAGCCGAGTTCGAGACACTTGTCGTATTCGTCGATTATGAGCGACGATACGCCGCGCGGGTCGACTGTACGGCGATTGAGGTGGTCGAGAAAGCGGCCTGGGGTGGCGACGATGATGTCGGGGACGATGCGCAGTGTGTTGACTTCGTCGGTCATAGAGTGTTTGCCGTAGAATGTCGACACCTTGTAGTCTGCGGCGAGCGAGCGCAGCACTTCACCGATCTGTATTACCAGTTCGCGCGACGGGGCGAGGACGAGCGCCTGCACCGAGCCGCAAGGACGCGACAGGCGCGGCAACAGCCATCCGGCAACGCCAAGTGTTTTGCCGGAGCCTGTTGGAGAAAGCAACACCAGGTGCGAGGCTTTGCAGCCCCACACCCGCTGTTGCATAGGATTCAATTCTTTGATGCCGAGACGTCGGCGGGCGACGTCGAGTAGTTCCTTTGTTGTCATTCGGCAATCAGTGCCTCAAATTTTTCGGCCGGGAGCAAGTCTTCAGTGCCTACAAAGGTTTTCGACGAGCCGTCGGCGTTGAAGATGATGACGGTCGGAACGGCATCCACACCGAAGGCTTTGGCAGTCTCGGGGCAGTGGTCGATGTCGATTGATACGAAGGTGATGTCGGGATGGTTCTTGGCTGCGGCTTCAAACACGGGGTGGAGCATCTTGCAAGGGCCACACCAGGTGGCATTGAAGTCGGCAACGACCATACCTTCGAAGCGGTCGCCGGGGCGGATGATGTCGTCGGAATCGAGTTCGAAGATTTCGCCTGCAACGGCGTCTTCAAATGTTACGACAGCGGCATCTTCGGCAGCGGCTTCGGTCGTGGTGTTTTCGGTTGTGTCGGCCTTTTGCGAGCAAGCACCGAGCATCAGCATCGCTGCAATCGGGAGAATATATTTTTTCATTTTTTTGTTCGTTGTTTTTGATTAAAACAAAACGCCGGCGTGGCACTTCCGAAGTGGAGGTGATGCTACGCCGGCGATGTTGTGTCTATGATGCTACCTTGCTATTAGCAGGGAAGAGCAGCGTTGGTCTTGTGAACAGCTTCGGCGCTCTTGTGGAAGAGTTCTTTTTCTTCGGCGTTGAGGTCGAATTCAACGATCTTTTCGATACCGTTGCGGCCGAGAACGCAGGGAACACCGATGCAGAGATCCTTTTCGCCGTATTCGCCGTCGAGGAGTGCAGAGCAGGTGATGAGCTTCTTCTGGTCGTGGAGAACGGCTGTAACAACCTGTGCGGCAGCTGCACCGGGAGCGTACCATGCCGATGTACCGAGGAGCTTGGTGAGGGTGGCACCGCCAACCATTGTGTCGGCAGCAACCTTCTGGAGGTCTTCAGCGCTGAGCAGAGTAGAAGCGGGGATGCCGCGGTATGCAGCGTAGCGAGTCAGAGGAATCATTGTGGTGTCGCCGTGGCCGCCGATAACAATGCCTTCAACTTCGGTGATGTTGGCACCGAGAGCCTTGCTGAGGAAATATTTGAAGCGTGAGCTGTCAAGCGCACCGCCCATGCCGATGATGCGGTTCTTGGGCAGACCTGATTCCTTGTGGATGAGGTAGGTCATGGTATCCATGGGGTTGGATACGCAGATGATAACAGCGTTGGGAGAGTATTTGATTACGTTGTCGGTTACTGACTTGACGATACCTGCGTTGACACCGATGAGTTCTTCGCGGGTCATACCGGGCTTGCGGGGAATACCTGATGTGATGACAACGACGTCAGAACCCTTGGTCTGTTCGTAGTCGTTGGTAACACCGGTGAGGCGAGTGTTGAGGCCGAGGATGCTTGCGGTCTGCATGATATCCATAGCCTTGCCTTCCGATACGCCTTCCTTGATATCGAGAAGAACTACTTCGTCTGCTACTTGGTTGGTCACCAGGACATTTGCACAAGTGGCGCCTACGTTACCGGCACCGATTACTGTAACTTTTGACATAACTGTTGACTTTAAAAAATTATGTAATATTTTAGTTGTATGCTTTATTTGTTATAACACCGCAAATTTACGGAAATATTTCCACAATCGCCAAATAAAAAATCACGAATGTGAGGCGGCGTAGGTGCGCCAACGCTCGAACAGTGCTTGCATGTCGGCCGGAATCGGTGCGGAGAAGTCCATTTCTTCGCCGGTGACGGGGTGTCGGAAGCCGAGCGTGCGGGCGTGGAGCGCCTGTCGCGGACAGATGTCGAAGCACCCTTGCACGAATGCCTTGTAGGTGGCCGACGGCACTCCGCGCAGCACTTGGTCGCCGCCGTAGCGTGCGTCGCTGAACAGCGGATGGCCGATGTGGCGCATATGGACGCGTATCTGGTGGGTGCGGCCGGTTTCGAGCACGCATTTCACTATCGACACGGCGCCGAGTTGCTCAATCGTGTCGTAGTGTGTGACGGCATGCTTGCCGCGGTCGCCTTCGGGGAATACGGCCATACGCAGGCGGTCGCGCGGGTCGCGGTCAATGTTGCCGACGATCGTTCCCGATGCCGGGTCGGGGCGTCCCCACACCATAGCCACGTATTCGCGGCGAGTGGTCTTGTTGAAGAATTGGCGACCGAGGTCGGTCTTGGCGTCGGGCGTCTTTGCCACGACGAGCAGTCCAGAAGTATCTTTGTCGATGCGATGTACCAATCCCATGCGCGGGTCGGTGACGTCGTAGTCGGGATTATCCTTGAAATGCCATGCGAGGGCGTTGACGAGAGTGCCGGAATAGTTGCCGTGCCCCGGATGGACGACCAATCCGGCCGGTTTGTTCACCACCAACACTGTGGCGTCTTCGTAGACGATGTCGAGCGGAATGTCCTGGGCGATGATTTCAAAGTCGTAGCGCGGACGATCCATAACTACCTGCACCACGTCGTCGGGCTTCACGCGGTAGTTGCTTTTCACCACCTTGCCGTTGACGAGGATGCAGCCGGCATCGGCGGCCTGCTGCACGCGGTTGCGTGACGACTTCTGGAGACGTGCGACGAGGAATTTGTCGACGCGCAGCAATTCCTGACCTTTGTCGGCCACGAAACGGAAGTGCTCGTAGAGTTCGCGTTCACCCGAACCGTCGACGATAATCAGCGGCTGCGGCGCATCCGCTGCACCGGCTGCGATGTCGAGCGATGATTCATCGTCGTTGTCGTAAATGTCGTTGTCGAAATTGTTATTACCATCGAAATCCGCCATATTCATCACTCCTGATAAGTTGAATATTGCGACTGCGACAATTCGTCGATGATGGCGTCTTCGGCCGAAATGCTGTCGGCCGGCGCTTCGGTGTCCTCCGCCATAGCCACCCCGACTTCAAGCACGATGGTGGCATCGACCGGAATGACCGAGCCGACACCGATGGGACGCCCCTGAGCCTGAGCGCTCTCCACCAAGTCGGGATATTCCGACGGAACATTCACAAGGCGAATCGACGTGAAGCCGAGAGCTTTGAGGTACGACACTGCCTGACGCTCCGATACGCCTGTAATGGGCATCGACAGGGTGACATGCTTGGGCGAGAAAGCCGTGACGGTGACGTAGATGCTGCGGCCGTCCTTTACGATCGAACCGGCCTTGGGCCATGATTCGACGACAGTTCCCGGCGCTACGGATGTGTCGTAAATGGAGTCGGAAATCTCTATGCCGAGACCTGCGCGGCGAGCCGCCTCGCGGGCTTGGTCGTACGACATATTCTTGACTTCGGGCACGGTGGCGTTTTCGCCGTGGCGTGTCCAGACGTCAATAAACAGCATACACAGCCACAAGAATACGATGCCGGCAATCGCTATAAGGCAGACTGTCGACAGCAGGGGATGTTTGGCATAAAAAGCCTTTATTTTAGTCCACATATCGGTAGTTCGGTTTTAATAACAACAAAGGTAGTCATTCTTTTATATACGGGCAAAATTTTGAAATTAAAATTACTTATGCTAACTTTGCAACAATATCACAAGCCCGAGGACGGGCGTATGATACTGATTCAAGAGACGACATGACACCAAATACTACAAGCATACCTGCTGAATTTCAAGATATAGCCCCTTACGACGACTCCCAATACCAAGAGAAGATGGCTTCGCTGGTGAAGGAGCCGGGATTTGAACATGCAATTCATTATGTGATGCCCGATGTGAAGTATGCCGACTTTGCCGCGCAACTCCTGAAGGTGAAGACACAGGACGAGTTTCAGGTTCACATCATGGGGCCGTTCCTCGAAATGCTTGTGAGCAAGACTACGGCAGGTCTTACTTGTACGGGTCTTGAGAATGTGAAAGACGGTGAGAACTATACATTTATCACCAACCACCGCGACATTGTTCTTGACGCTTCGTTTCTCAATCTGTGCTTTATCCGTGCACAGAAACCAATAACGCAGATAGCCATAGGCAACAATCTCCTTATCTACGATTGGATTACCGACTTGGTGAAACTCAATCGCAGTTTCATCGTCAAGCGCGACGGCCGCCTTATCGACGCCCTCGAATCGGCCAAACATCTGTCGGCGTATATACATTATGTGATAAATCAACGCCATGAGTCGGTGTGGATCGCTCAGCGCGAGGGACGTGCCAAAGATTCGAATGACGTCACTCAGGAAAGCCTTATCAAGATGGTAGGTCTGGCTTCGGGTGAAAATGTAAAAGACAACATACTCGGAGCTCATCTGCTGCCGGTGTCTATCACATACGAGTGTGACCCCAACGACTACTTGAAGGCTCGCGAATTCCTGCTCAAACGCCGCGATCCGGATTTCAAGAAGAGTCAGCACGACGACCTCTTCAGTATGGAAACCGGTATCCTTAAATACAAGGGACGTGTGCATATGCACTTCGGCAAGCCTATCAACGACCGTCTTGCCGCTTTCGCAGGTACGAGCCGCCAGGAGGTGGTGAAAGAAACGTGTCGCCTTGTCGACCACACCATCCACTGCGGCTACAAGATATTCCCCGGCAATTATATCGCTTTCGATGAATTGGAAGGCTCGAAGCGCTTCGCCGACCGCTACACGGCCGAAGATGTCGAACGCTTCGACACATACATCAACGGCCAGCTCGACAAGGTGGATGTTCCTGATGTCACTGCCGAGGAGCGCGAATATATGCGCCATATGATGCTGACAATGTATGCCAATCCGTTGCACAATCAACTCGTGGCCAACGGCGAAGACTGCAAGTAATGCGACTCCCTCTCCCGATGATATTGGCCGTTGCCATTATAGGTATATTGGCCGACGTGCTTATTTGGCGCAGTTTGCGTCGTGTTGGTGCGCCGCGTCGGTTGCAGATTTTTCATAAAGCATTGGCCGCCTTGGCGTGGCTGACGATGATTATTGTCGTGGCGATGCCCAAGAAGACGGGCGACGATGCCGCCTTGCGCCACATTATGTGGACGCTGTTTGCGTTTATGACGCTTTACATTCCCAAGGCGCTGTATGCGCTGTTTGAGATTGTGAGATTGGCGCTATCAAAGATTTTCAAGCACCGCATGCGTGCGATAGGTATTGTCGGCGCTTCGTTTGCCGCGGTGCTGTTTGTTGCTATGTGGTGGGGCGCGTTGATCAACCGATATTGTACGGATGTCGTCGAAGTTGAAGTGCCAATCGCGGGACTTCCGGATTCGTTCGACGGTATGAAAATCGCTCAGATTTCCGACTTGCATCTCGGCACGTACGGCGATGATACCTCTTTCCCGCAGAGACTTGTTGAAGAAGTAAATGCGCTTAATTCTGACATTATACTGTTTACAGGCGATATAGTCAATCGCCATGCTTCGGAGTTGAAGCCGTTTATGTCCGTGTTGTCGCAGTTGCATGCTCCCGAGGGCGTTTGGTCGATTATGGGAAATCATGACTACGGCGACTACTATACGTGGCCGTCGCCCGAAGCAAAGCAGGCCGATATCGATTCGCTCAAGGCCATGCAGGCCGATATGGGTTGGCGTATGCTCAACAACGATCATGCGTGGATATACGCCGGCGGCGATTCCATAGCACTCGTCGGTGTGGAAAACATAGGTGACCGCCCGTTCCCTGTGTACGGTTCGCTTGCGCAGGCCTATCCCGACATCGCCGACAGCAATATAAAGATATTGATGAGCCACAATCCGGCACATTGGTGCGATTCGATTGCCGACAAGACCGGGGCGAATGTAGCGCTTACATTGGCCGGACACACCCATGCCATGCAGATTGAGGTGTTCGGACTATCGCCTGCGGCGTTGCGCTACAAGACGTGGGGCGGGCTGTACACCGACACTCTCGGACGCAATCTGTACGTGAACATCGGTGCCGGCACTGTCGGAATACCCATGAGGCTCGGTGCCACTCCCGAAATAACCCTGATAACCTTAATGTCGAAATAATGGCCGACCATATAGCATTAGTGGCATCAGCGCTCAACCTGCCGCACGGCGGAGTGAGCGCCACTGCGGCACTCCTCGCTCAGGGCGCCACGATACCCTTCATCAGCCGCTACCGCAAGGAAGCGACCGGAAATCTTGATGAAACACAAATACGAGCTATCGAGACCGAACTCGATCGGCTTGCGCGGCTCGACGAGCGTCGTGCCACGATTCTTGAAACAATCGAGGAGCAAGGCGCTTTGACCGATGATTTGCGCCACCGTATAGAGGATGCCGCCACGGCCGCCGAACTCGAAGATATATATCTGCCTTACAAACCCAAACGTCGCACCCGCGCCACCGTGGCGCGTGAACGCGGACTGGAGCCGTTGGCCAAGATGCTTATGTCTCGTACCGGGCTCCAGAATCCGGCCGACGTGGCACGTCGCTTCGTGAAGCACACCGATGTCGCTGACACCGAAGCCGCGCTTGCCGGCGCTTGCGATATCATAGCCGAGTGGGTGAGCGAATCGCCCCGGGCACGCAACGGCCTCCGTCGAGCCTACGACCGCGAGGCGGTAATCACCGCATCAATAGTCAAAGGCCGCGAGCAGGAGGCCGACAAATACCGCACCTACGACAAGTTCTCACATCGTCTGCGCGGCATTGCATCGCATCAATATCTTGCATTGCGTCGCGGCGAAGCCGAAGGCTTGTTGAAGACTTCGATAAAGATTGACGATGACAAGGTCGTCGATTCCATAGCGGCGTGGTTTGTCCCGCGCGATACGGCTGCAGCAACCCGTCGATTGCTCGGTGATGCCGTTGCCGACGGCTACAAGCGCTTGCTGAAGCCGTCGATTGAGAATGAGATGGAGCAGGAGTGGAAGCAACGAGCCGACCGCGATGCAATTGCTCTGTTCTCGGACAACCTTCGTCAGTTGCTCCTCGAACGTCCGCTCCGCGGCCGTCGTATATTGGCCATTGACCCCGGCTATCGCACGGGCTGCAAGGTTGTGGCCCTCGACGAAAGCGGCACTTTGCTCGAAGATGCCGTGATATATCCCAACGAGCCGCAGCGCGATACAGTCGATGCCACTCGCACTCTGTTGCGCCTTATCGACCGCCACGATCTTGATGCCATAGCTCTCGGCGACCGTACCGCCTCGCGCGACACAGCTCGATTTCTCAGCCAGTCAGGCATTGGCGAAATGGCCGAAGTGTTTATCGTCAGCGAAAACGGAGCGTCGGTCTATTCGGCCTCTGACCTCGCGCGCGAGGAATTTCCCGACAAGGACGTGACAGTGCGCGGAGCCGTGTCAATAGGCCGAAGGCTGATTGATCCGCTTGCCGAGTTGGTGAAAATCGACCCGAAGTCAATCGGGGTGGGGCAGTACCAACACGATGTCGATGCGACGGCGCTGCGCGAGGCTCTCGACTTCACGGTGATGAGTTGTGTAAACCTTGTGGGTGTCGACCTCAACACCGCGTCGCCTCAACTTCTTGCATACATATCGGGCATAGGGAAGGCCATGGCCTCAAAAATAGTGGAATACCGCACAGCCAACGGCCCGT
Organism: uncultured Bacteroidales bacterium; assembly: GCA_937995285.1. Classification (GTDB taxonomy): domain Bacteria; phylum Bacteroidota; class Bacteroidia; order Bacteroidales; family Muribaculaceae; genus CAG-873. The sequence continues at coordinate 22,822 of CALKKU010000084.1, forward strand.
TTGTCGACCGTGCGTCGCTGCTCAAAGTGCCGCGCCTCGGGTCGAAGATCTACGAACAGGCCGCAGGCTTTCTGCGTGTACCTTCGTCGGCCAATCCGCTCGACAATACCGGTATTCACCCCGAGCGCTATGACCTCGTGCGGAAAATGGCTGCCGACCTCGGCGTGGATGTGGCATCGCTCGCATCGCACGGCGAGATAATCGATAAAATCGATCCCGAGCGCTATCGTGATGCCGGTGAGGCTACAGTGGCCGACATCATAGCCGAACTGCGCAAACCCGGGCGTGATCCACGTCTCGAAGCTGATAATGTCGATTTTGCTCCGAGCATAGCAACGATCGACGATGTGCAGCCCGGAATGATACTGCCCGGTAAAGTAAACAACATCACGGCTTTCGGAGCATTTATCGACATAGGCATAAAGGAAAACGGCCTGCTGCATGTGTCGCAGATGAGCGATCGCCGCATTGGCAATCCGGCCGAAGTGGTGAAAATCAATCAGATACTTCAGGTGAAAGTTATCGACGTGGATGTGGACCGCCGACGTATATCATTGTCATTGAAAGGAATATGAGCCACAGTGTAGTACTTAGCCTTGGAAGCAACATCGGCAGTCGTGCCGACAATATATCGGCGGCATTGTCGGCACTCACTCGCATAGGGGTGGTGTGCAGCGGCGTGTCGCCCGAGGTTGAGTCGCCCGACGATACCGGACGCGGCAATGCCTATATCAATGTGGCGGTCGAGTGCCATACCGACTTGTCGCTGCAATCGCTCAAGTCTCATATATCCGAAATAGAACGGCAATGCGGACGTGTGCCTTCGTCGAAAGCGACGGGGCTGATGCCCATCGATATAGACATTGTGATATGGGACGATGAAGTGGTAAGCCGATATGATTTCGAGCGCCCGTACTTCAAAGAATGTATGAATCAACTACTGAACGCAAAACAATAATCCTTATAATCTTCCGATATGCAAATCTCTCTTACACTCCTCGATGCCGGTGCCGATGAATTTGAAGTAATGGCTTTGCTGCGTCAGCGCCTCAATCTGTCGTTCGGCGACGCTCGTGACCTTACGTTCAATTTGCCGTCGCAACTTCCTTCGCTCGAAGAAAGCGATGCGCGGCAGTTGCTTGCCGAACTTGAAGCAATAGGTGCAACGGTGTCGGACGATCCTGATGCCGCTACTGTTGCAAGTCAGCCCGACGAGCAGGAACAGCCGACGGCCAACGTGTTGTCGCTCGGCATTGATTTCAATTCGCTGTCGGGTGAAAACGGCGATGATGAGGAATACGATGACGAAGAGGACTATGAAGACGACGAGGACGAAGAGTATGAAGACGAAGAATACGATGACGATGATGAGGACGAAGTCGATGATGAAGACGAAGAAGGTGTCGAATTGGACGACGGCTACTATATAGGCATCAATTCATATACAAACGAGCAAAATATTCGAAATATACTTCGCAATACTTTTAACTATTGCGACGAGGAGGTGGATGTGATAATCGGTTCGCTCCCGTGCTATATACCTCGCGCGTTCGACATTGAGGACGAAGCCCGTGAATATGCCGACTTGTTCAAAGAGGCCGGCGCGACTACGTGTGTCGAGTACCTTGATAACGAAGAAGATGCGGCCGATGAAGAAGATTCGGAGTCCGAAGAAGGCGCACAATACTATGTCAGCCTCGATAGTGTCGGAGATTCATCGATTATGGTGGTCAACACAGTCCGCATTCTGTACGACCTCGGCATAGCGGAGGCCAAGAATATTGTTGATTCCGCTCCTGTTACTATCCCTTATCCGCTTTGTAAAGGCGATGCGGAAGCTGTGGCCGGCAAGCTGCGCGAAGCAGGCGCAGAAGCGCATCTGGAATCATGCAACTAAAAATTAGGTGTGAAAAATATGCGGAAATTCTGCAATTTTTTATACCTTTGCACCCGTGAATAAAAGGCACACACAATATTAACCTTTTTATTTATCACACACAGAATATCTTTATCAAAAAAACAACACATACTTAATCCAAACTTAACCTTTACAATGAAAAAACTTTTATTGATGTCGTTGCTCCTCGCAAGCGGTGTGGCGGCAGCAGAGCCGTTAAAGGAAGGAGTTCTGACTAATGTTCGGCCTCTTACCGGCGATGCGGTGAAGTACGAGAACCCTCGTTGGTCGCCCGACGGCACCAAGATCGCGTTCACCAACTACGGCTACAACAATCTCTATGTAATGGATGCATCGGGTGCCAACAAACACATGGTATCAAATGCCGACGGCGTAGGCTTCGGTTACGAGTGGAGCGGCGATTCACGCCAGATTCTTGCCACCGACCTCCGCTATGAAGTGAAGCCCGGACGTCGCGTTCGTCGTCAGGCTCTTTGGGCATATTCACTCGACGGCACGTCGACCCGTATGACAGATGACGTGACCCGTATGACGCAGGAATTGCGGTTGAGCAGCACAAAGTACAAAGGTATGCGCTCTCGCGCCAAGGCTCAGACCGTTACATTCTCTTGCGAACCCGAAGGACTGTTTGTAATCAACGCCGCCGGTGTAAAGACTTTGATTAATAAAGGCGCTTCGTTCTGTCCGGCATTGTCGCCCGACGGCAAGAAGGTGGCATTCGCTCATCGCAACGATATCTGTGTGATGAACATCGACGGTACTGGCAAGAAAGTTATCGCTCGCGGCTTCAATCCCGTGTGGGCCAACAACAGCCAGATAGTGTTTGAACAAAGCACCGACGACGGTCACACATACACTTCGAGCGAACTCTACATCGCCAATATCGACGGCACCGGACTGAAGGCTCTTACAGCCACGGCCGACCGTATGGAAATGTGCCCCTCGATAAGCCCCGACGGCACCAAGATTGTATTCACATCGTTCACCGACGGCCAGATCTACACAGCCGATTTTAAATAATCCGACACCATGAAAAAGTTTTTATACTCTATCGCACTGGCGCTCGTAGCGTTGGTGCCTTTCTCGGCGAATGCTTCGTGGGATGATTATGTAATCGTGCTTGACCCCGGTCACGGCGGCGACGACCCCGGTGCGGTTTACAATCGCAGCTCGGTCGACAACTATACCGAGGCATGGCTCGCCCTGCAGTGCGCATCGAACGTGTACAACAAACTTACCGAACTCGGTGCACACGTATATATGACCCGCTTTGAAAACGACTTCGACGGCGAAATCAATCTTTCGCCCCGTCGCGCCTATTGCTACACTTACGGCTCCGACGTATTCGTGTCGTTCCACCTCAATGCCGCAAATGCCTCGGCTCACGGTACCGAAACATGGTACTACTACGACGGCAGCTACGGCCTCGCTCGCAATATGCAGAACGCGTTGATTTCCAAGTTCAGCGAAGTCGACGGACAGGGCGGCTATGATATGATTGACCGCGGCGTGAAGAACAACGGTTGGACCGTGATCACTGCCGGCAACGCATATCCGGCTGTGCTCACAGAAGGTCTCTTCGTCGACTGCTACACCGACTGGCAGTTGATTCAGGATACAACAAGCACCGGCTTCTATGCTTGGGTCAACGGCCACCTCAAAGGTATCTATGACTTCCTTACCAACTACGGTGACTACTCCGTGACCGAGCCCACCTACTATGGTGGCGGTGGCGGCGGTGGCGGCAGCACCATCGATGACACTCCCTACATTGCAGTGAGCGACAACGTCGTTTATTTCAATTGTGAAGCCGGGCAGTCCGAAACCGCAACCGTCACTCTCAAAGGCAACAAGCTCAACGGTTGGTGCTACGTGACACCGTCGCCCAAGTGCGAAGGCTTGTTTACAGTCACTCCGCAAGGTCTCACTGTTGACGGCGCTCCCAACTACAACTTCCTCGACGAAAATCCCACTGTCACTATCACTTTCAATCCCAAGGAAGCCGGCAAGTGGTCGGGTGACGAAGACGGCGACGGCTACAATGACTACTTCATCACTCTCAAGAGTGTGGATGTCGACGGCAATGACGTATATCAGTGGATTACTCTCGATGCGACAGCAACCAATCCTCCCCTCGCTTTCACCGAACAGTGGACGCTGAGCGACAAGCAGGGCAACCTCACATCGAAGGGCTGGGATGCCACCAAGGTGCGTAATATGGCCTACGACGACGGCAAACTCTATCTTGTGTACGACCACTCGTACATCAAGGTTGTGGATGCCCGTACAGGTGATTTCCTCTATGACCTCAATAACGAAGGTGTCGAAGGCGGCATCATCAACCTCGCCGACGTACGTCCGTTCGACGGCAAGATTGTGGCATGTAACCTCGGCGGACTTGATGCCCAGGGCAATACTCACGACCTCCGCATCTATGTATGGGACACTCCCACAGCCGCTCCTCGTGTGACAAGCATCAGCTATCAGACACTCAAGGACTACAATATCACCCGCCTCGGCGACTACATCGAAGTAGGCGGTGATTGGAACACCATTGACGGCAGTCGCATCATCTTTGCTTATGATAACTATGGCAAGGTGGCAGGTGTCACCGGCGGTACACACATCATTGAGTTCCCCGTGAAGAATGGTGCCATCGGCACAACCCCGAGCAAGAATATCGAAGTGAAGGCCGCCGACGGCAGCAACATCGCCGCTCGCACATCAATCCGCGCATATCCCACAATGTACGGTTATATGATCGACGGTGCGGCTTGTCCTCCGACCAAGATCGATGCCGACGGCAACCGCCTCGACTTCATGGCCGGCTACAAGACATGGGGCAACGTATATCGTCAGTTCGACTACGACGGTACGACCTACGGTCTCATCCTCGACTTTAACGATATGACCTACTCATCGTCGGACAGCAACGGCAATCCCACGCAGACAGCTGACGACCGCAAACTCAACTATACCGGCGGCCATATGAAGTTGCTGCAAGTCAATTCTGACGATTACAGCTACACATTCTTCGCTCCCCGAAGCATTGCAAACTATCCGACCGAGGGCCTGTCCGACACTCGTCAGAACCTCAACTGCACCGGTAACATTCAGCTGAATCAAACAGCAGAAGGTATTGAAGTATGGGCGCTCAGCACCAACCAGGGTGTCACATACTTCACAACAGGCAAGACGCCGCAGGGCGGCGATCCCGGTGATAAGCCCGGTGATGGTGATAAAGATGATGAAATCGACGGAACGATCACAGGTTACAAGTTCGAACAGGACTGGAGCAAGACTTCGGATCACCTTACAGCCAATGCCAACACTCGTTGGTCAACAGGCTTCGACGGCAAGATCTATATCAATGACCACGCCAACTCGCGCCTCTACTACTGGAATGAATCGGGCCTGAACGATACCGGTATCGAATCTACCGAAGGTACTGCCATCACAAGTGATGATGCCGGCAATATTATCATTCCTACATCGATGTACTCGGCAGGCAATACAGCTCTCAAGGTCCTCCGTGCCGACGGTTCGAGCTTCGAAAATCTGTCGTTGACTCTTCCCGCAGGTATCACTGCAAGCAATATGCAGTATATGGGTAAGGCTGTAGGCGACATTATGAGTAATGCAGGCGGTGCACTCTTTATGTTCCCCAACGGTGCTACTTCAGTTGTTAAATTCGTTATCGCCAACGGCGCACAGAAGTCAGCTTCGCTGATAGCCGTGGATGACGTGACAGCCGATGCTCAGTCAATCGCCGTTCCATTGACACACGATGTCAACAGCAATGTCATTGCAGTGCGCAAGCGCGGAGACCGCCACTTCTTCACTAATCTCGACGGTGCGTTCGCTCCGTGTGCCGACAACGAAATTAGCACCACACAGGGCGGTACGGTATTCCGCCTGTATGGCAATGTCTTCGCTGTTGAACCTGTCGGAGCAGCTTACTGCGACGGTTTCCAGATTGTGAACCTCACGACCAATACAATTGTTGCACGCCACGAGGCTCAGTTCTCTACAGCCGCAGCGCGTCCCAATGCCAATTGTGTAACCGTGGAGGCTGTTGACAAAACCACTGTTCGCCTCTATCAGTATGTTCCGGGTCAATTGGCCGCTCAGTATACTTTCGCTGCTCTCGTCAATGAAGACTACTCTGGCATCGCAGACATTGCTCAAGACCGTTCGGCTATGACAGCCGCAGTCGAAGGTGATATGCTCGTTGTATCGGGTGTCGATGCCGCTCGTATCGACGTGTACTCGGTAGCAGGTATGCAGGTAGCTGCAGCAGTTGCTTCGCAGGAAGTGTGCGTGAGCGAACTGCCCGCAGGTTTCTATATCGCTAAGGTTGTTGACGAAGACGGTGCTACACACACCGCTAAGTTCGTTAAGTAATTTATATAATTATTCTGTCAGCCAAGCCGCCCGAGCCGTGAGGTCCGGGCGGCTGTTTTTTTATTGACTAAAAATATTTTGCATTAATATGGTATATTGCGAAAAATATTATTATCTTTGTGCCCGAATAGTGAAAGGCACTCTGTATATAGTCTCTTCCAGCTAAAAACGAAACATATTAAAACCCATAATATAATAATAAGCCGCGAGGTAAAATTATTTTACACAACGAACTTTATAAACAACCTATAGTTATGGATAACACTTTAGACAACGGGGCAGAGAAGAAACCCAAACGTCCCCGCATCGGTTCAACCCCACTTGCTGCCGGCGAATCGACCGACAGCGAACGTGCACGCTTTGAACGTGTTTCCCGACCTTATCAGCAGCGTCCCTACCAGCCCCGACCTTATCAACAGCGTCAGCAGGGCGGTTATCAGCCACGCACTTATAGTGAATATAATCCCGAAGGTCATTCGGCCGAAGCGGCAGACGGTACGACAGCAGCTTCAACCGAAGCAACCGCAACAAATAATTATCAACCGCGTCAGGGCGGCTACCAGCAGCGTCCTTATCAGCAGCGCCAAGGCGGTTACCAATCGCGTCAGAGCGGTTATCAGCAGCGTCCCTATCAGCAGCGACAGGGCGGTTATCAACCCCGTCAGGGCGGCTACCACCGCAATCCCGATCAGGAAGGCGGCTATCAGCAGCGTCCTTATCAACAGCGTCAGGGCGGCTATCAGCAGCACCGTCAGGACGGTCAGGAAGGCGGCTATCAGCAGCGTCCTTATCAGCAGCGTCAAGGCGGCTATCAACAGCGTCAGGGCGGTTATCAACAGCGTCAGCAAGGCGGCTACCGTCAGAATCAGGGCGGCTATCAGCAGCGTCCGGGCGGTTTCCGACAGAACAACAATAACCGTCGCTTCCAGCAGAACAGCGATATGCCCGCTCGCGGCAAGAGTTTCACTCCGCGTCCCAAGCGCATCGAGTACGAAATGCCGATACCCGATCCCAACGAACAGATTCGCTTGAACAAGTTCATGAGCAACGCCGGCATCTGCTCGCGTCGCGAAGCCGATGAATTCATCCAGCAGGGCTTGGTGAAGGTCAACGGTCAGGTCGTGACCGAACTCGGCACAAAGATCACTCACAGCGACGTTGTGGAATACGATGACAAGGTGGTGGCATTGGAAAGCAAGTGTTACATCCTGCTCAACAAGCCGAAGGACTGTGTGACAACGAGCGAAGACCCGCAGGATCGCACCACTGTGATGGATCTTGTTAAGGGTGCTTGCACCGAACGCATCTACCCCGTAGGTCGCCTCGACCGCAACACCACCGGTGTGCTTCTGCTTACCAACGACGGCGACCTCGCCTCAAAGCTGACGCACCCCAAATACGTCAAGAAGAAAATTTATCACGTGTGGACCGACAAGGACATCTCTGAAGAAGATATGCAGCGCATTGCCGACGGTATCGAATTGGAGGACGGCCCGATCCACGCCGATGCAATATCATACGCCACCGAGACCGACCGCAATCAGGCCGGTATCGAAATCCACTCGGGCCGCAACCGCATCGTACGCCGTATCTTCGAAAGCCTCGGTTACCATGTGACCAAGCTCGACCGCGTGTACTTTGCAGGCCTTACCAAGAAGAACCTGCCTCGCGGCCGCTGGCGTTACCTCACTCAAGAAGAAGTCAACTTGCTCAAAATGGGCGCATTCGAATAATATAACATGAAAAGAACAAAAATAGCCCAATTGCTCGCTCCCGAAGCTGCCGGCCGACAGGTCGATGTCCGTGGATGGGTGCGCACGCGTCGCGGTAATAAATTTGTACAGTTTGTCGCCCTCAACGACGGTTCGACAATCAACAACCTTCAGATTGTCTTCGACATGAATAGGTTCAGCGAAGACGACCTCAAGGCGGTCACCACCGGTTCGTCGATTCACGTAGTGGGTCAGTTGGTGGAATCGCAAGGCAAGGGTCAGACCAACGAGGTGCAGGCCGAGACACTCGAAGTGTACGGTACGGCAGATCCCGCCAAATATCCTTTGCAGAAGAAAGGTCACTCGCTTGAGTTCCTGCGCGAAATCGCTCACCTGCGTCCCCGTACCAACACGTTCGGCGCAGTGCTGCGCGTTCGCAGCAAACTTGCCTACGCCATCCACAAATTCTTCCAGGAAAAGGGCTTCCAATACCTCCACACTCCGCTGATCACAGCCAGCGACTGTGAAGGTGCCGGAGCAATGTTCCAGGTGACAACTCTGCCGCTCAACGACCTTCCTATGACCGAAGACGGCAAGGTGGATTACTCGCAGGACTTCTTCGGCAAACCCACCGCATTGACTGTATCGGGTCAGCTCGAAGGCGAACTCGGTGCTACGGCACTTGGCGAAATCTATACGTTCGGTCCGACATTCCGCGCCGAGAACTCCAACACTCCGCGCCACTTGTCGGAGTTCTGGATGATTGAGCCTGAAATGTCGTTCTACGATCTCGAAGACAATATGGAATTGGCCGAGGAGTTCGTGAAGTACTGCATCAAGTACGTTGTGGACAACTGTCCGGACGATATTCAGTTCCTCAACGACCATTTTGACAAGGGTCTTATCGAACGCCTCGAATTTGTGATGCACAACGACTTCCAGCGTGTGACATATACCGAAGGCGTGAAGATTCTCGAAGAATCGGGTCACAAGTTCGAGTTCCCCGTTTACTGGGGAGCCGACCTTCAGAGCGAACACGAGCGTTTCCTCGTCGAGGAACACTTCAAGAAGCCCGTCATTATGACCGATTACCCCAAGGAAATCAAGGCTTTCTATATGAAACAGAATGCTGACGGCAAGACCGTGCAGGGTATGGACGTGCTGTTCCCGCAAATCGGCGAAATCATCGGCGGTTCGGTTCGTGAAGAGTCTTACGACAAACTACTTGCCCGTATCGAGGAACTCAATATCCCGATGAAGGATATGTGGTGGTATCTCGACACTCGCCGCTTCGGCTCGGTGCCTCACGCCGGTTTCGGCCTCGGCTTCGAACGTCTGATGCTGTTCGTTACAGGTATGACCAACATCCGCGACGTGATACCCTTCCCCCGTACGCCCAAGAACTGCGAATATTAATCGCATTCACAAACAATATCGACGGATGCGCGGCTCTGATACTGACGACCTGCGCATCCGTCTTTTTATCAATACAATTTTTACGTAAGACAGATGTTACGCTTTCTGAAACGTTATTGGCCTTCGTGTATCGTGGTACTGATAATCCTATACGCCACGTGGGTGCCGAAGCCTATCGACCCCAATGACTTACCCAAGATACCGCATATTGACAAACTGATTCATGCCGTGCTGATGGGCGGCTTGCTCGGAGCGCTGTTGTTCGACTATCGGCGTGCGATGCGAGAGCATGTGGTGACGCGCCGCACTGTGCTGTGGTTCGCACTCGGTGTCTGCTTATTTTCGGTAGTGGATGAAGTGGTGCAAGGACTGTTGCCGATCGGCCGCCCGAGCGATTTCTACGACCTGCTCGCCGACTGGGCCGGCGTCGTAATCGCAGCGTTCACCGCCCCGCAAGCGGTAAATGCGGTGGTAAAAAAATAAGCCCCGATTTTTCAACACCTCCGAGGGGTTGAAATATCCGGGCGGAAACAACTTTTTTACGTTTAGAAACGACAACTATTGGAATAGAAAAAACTACCTAACGCTGCAAAGTTAGATATAATTCAAATAATACGTATCATTATTTAGTTAATAAATGCAAATGGAGTAGCATTTTGTCACATTGTAAGCGTGGTTGCTTTACAAGTGCTTTGTGGATACGTATTCAGTTGCATTTTGATACGATAATTTGTACCTTTGCAGAGCAAAAAAATCTATATGCAATGACAATCATCGTTTACGACGTGAAGGATGTCCGCAACAACCTTCTTCCCATCACATATACCCGTCCGGTCGGCGCTATTCGTATCGGCATATCGACAATGGCCGAACGTTGGCAAGCATATCTAAGCGGCGATGTCTGCTACGATACAGTGGAGTATCTGAACGAACTGTTTCCGAAAGCCGAATCGACCGATGACAACACTCGCTCTGTCGCGGGACACGTTGTGGCCACCGAAGCACTTGCGGCAGCAGTGTTGTCGCTTCGTCCGGGCGAAACGCTCGTAAGTGGCCGGCTCGAAATCGCTCATCGCGGTACGCCCGACGGCAACCGTGTGGAGTACGCGGGTGAAGTATTGTCGTTGCAGCACGTCTACGATATTTTTACTCTCAACGACAAGGTTCTTGCACTTGACTTTGACCGCATCACGGCAGGACGCTGCAGCGAACCTGTCGACGAGTCGTGCATCGTTATCGGCGATAGGTCGAAAGTGTTTGTCGAGGCAGGTGCGGTATGCGAAGCCGCCACGCTCAACACTCGTCAAGGACCGATATATATAGGGCGTGATGCCGAAGTGATGGAAGGCTCGCATTTGCGCGGTCCCATAGCCGTGTGCGACCACAGCACGGTGAATATGGGCACGAAGATTTATGGTGCCACCACCATCGGACCGTGGTGCAAGGTGGGCGGCGAACTAAACAATGTGGTGATGCTCGGCTACGCCAATAAGGCTCACGACGGTTTCCTCGGCAATGCCGTGATAGGAGAATGGTGCAACCTCGGCGGCGGCACCATAGCGTCGAATCTCAAAAACGATTATTCCGAAGCCAAGTTGTGGAACTATCCCGCCGGGCGATTCCTGCGCACCGGTTTGCTGCACTGCGGCCTCATAATGGGCGATCACTCCAAGAGTGCCGTCAATACCAAGTTCAACACCGCGACCACCGTGGGCGTCGGCTGCAACATCATCAGCGAGGGAATGCCTCGTGTGTTCATTCCGTCGTTCTCAAAGGGCGGTACGGCAGGCTTCGACAATGTGCATCTCGGCGAGTTTTTCACCATCGCCGAGCGCGTGATGGCACGTCGCGGATGTGCACTCACCGATGCCCACCGACGGATGTTCGAAGCAATCGCCGATTACTCCGACAACTTCAAGTGATCGAGTGCCTGTGCTATCTGGTCGGGACACGATGTAGGCTTGGCTCCGCAGCGAATGCCGCGAAGCGTGTCGGCTACGTCCTTCACGCGGCGACCGCGCACCAGTGCGGCAATGCCCTGAAGGTTGCCGTTGCATCCGCCGAGTACTTTCAAGTCCTTTACCACGCCGTCTTCGATATCAAATTCCATAAGGCGGCTGCATACTCCCGAAGGTTGATATTGATATTTCATTGTTGATTGTTCTTTTGAGATTGATTGTCTGATTGTGATTGCGGCGACACTATCTCGTCGAGATGATCGCGGCCGGCCAATTGCAAATGACGAGCTTCGGGCCTGAGACGTCGGGTCGACTTCCTTGCCTTGTGCGGCTTTTGCGTTTTTGCGCTGTCAGTCGCCGCAACAGTAGAGGTAACAGTGTCGTGCACTACCACCGGTTCTTGCGACGGCTTGCCGAATCCGCGAGCGGCCACCAAGGCCACCACAACGATGATGAATAATCCGAATACCACACCGGCCAATTGCGGGCCGGTCATTCTCAGCGGTGTCTTTTTCATAATCAAATCAGACTGAAAATAAATATCAGCGCTATCAGCACCGGTGCTACGTAGCGCACTATAAACAATATAGCACCCGACAAGTGCGATTTCAGTGTGCCGTCGTTGGTCAGTTGTTTTTTAAGCAGTCCGTTCGGCGCGAACCAACCCATATACACGCATATTGCTATCGCCACCAAGGGCAGCAGGATGTTTGTTGCGAGGAAATCGAGGAAGTCGAACAGCGACAATCCGAACAGTTCAAATCCGAGGCCGGCGGGAGAGAACGAGCACAGCGTGCTCAGCACGGCAAGCAGAGCGGTGATGAGCAGCACGGCATTGCGGCGCTTCATACCGAAGCGGTCGCACAGGAAGGCTATCTGTACTTCGAGCAGCGATATAGTCGATGTCAGAGCGGCCACGAACAGCAGCAGGAAGAACAGCGAAGACCATATCTGTGTACCGGGCAGGCAATTGAAGACCTCCGGCAAGGTCTGGAATACCAGTGTAGGACCGTAGAGCGCGTGGTCGGCCAAACCGAATGTTGTCACAGCCGGGAATATTATAAAGCCCATCAGCAGCGCAACGACAAGGCTCATCAACGCTACGATTACGGCGGTAGGCGTCAACTTGGTACTCGCGGGATAGTACGATGAGTATGTGACCAAAATGCCCATGCCAAGACTGAGTGAGAAGAATGTCTGTCCCAGGGCATCTATTACGGTCGATACGGTTATCTTCGAGAAGTCGGGGGCGAGGAACCATTTGAGTCCGTAGGCCGCGCCGTCGAGCGACAGCGTCATGCAGCACATAGCCACCAATACCACGAACAGCAGCGGCATCATCACATTCGACAATCGCTCGATGCCCTTCTGCACGCCCTTGAGCATCACGGCCATATTGACCAACAGCACTATCATGGTGAACATCCACGGGTTGAGGTATGTGAACAGATACTGCTGCATGCTGTCGTCGAACGAGCCGGAATTGTACAACTCGCCGCTGACCGAGCGAAACAGGTATTCGAGCGTCCAGCCTTCGACGACCATATAGTAGCCGGTAATCAGGAACGGGGCGAGCACGGCCACCACGCCGACCGTCCACCAGGAAGTGCCTGGCGAGAGTTTGCGGAACACGCCGACGGCATCGCTGCGGCCGCCGCGACCGAGTGACATTTCGGCTAACATCACCGGCACGCCGAGCAGCAGCACGCATACGATGTAGAGCATCAGAAATGCCGCGCCGCCGTTGGCCTGCGCTTCGGCCGGAAAGCGCCACACGTTGCCCAAGCCTACGGCCGAGCCGAGTGTAGCCGCAACCAGCCCTATTTTGGAACCAAATTGATTACGAGCCATGATGAATTAAATTCAGTTTTATACGAGCGAGCAAATCAACGTTGCCGATGTGGCATCGTCTACATGCACGCGGACCGTCTGACCCACACGGCAATTGCCGCGCGGCAGCACACAAGCCTTGTTGCCTTCCGTGCGGCCCACGAGTTGCTCGGCCGAGCGCTTCGATATACCTTCGACCAGCACGTCGAACTCCTTGCCGATGTCGCGGCGGTTCGATGCCAACGACAGTTCGTTCTGCAAGGCAATCATGCGGTTGAGACGGTCAATCTTCACTTCTTCGGGCACATTGTCGGGCATCGTGCGCGATGCCAGCGTGCCCGGGCGCTCGGAGTATTTGAACATAAATGCGCTGTCGAAGCCGACTTCGCGCATCAGCGACAAGGTTTCCTCGAAGTCCTCCTCGGTTTCGTCGTGGAAGCCGGTGAACATATCGGTCGTGATAGTGCAGTCGGGCATCGCACTGCGGATAGCGGTCACGCGATCGAGATACCATTCGCGGGTGTACTTGCGGTTCATAGCCTTCAGCACCTTGTTGCTGCCCGACTGAACGGGCAGGTGGATGTGGCGGCACACGTTGTCGTACTTCGCAATCACATCAATGACGTCATTGCTCAGATCCTTGGGATGCGATGTGGTGAAGCGCACGCGCATATCGGGCGCGGCTTCGGCTACGCGGGCGAGCAGCGATGCGAAGTCGCAGGCATTGCCGTCGGCATCGACATAGTTGTAGGAGTTGACATTCTGGCCGAGCAAGGTCACTTCCTTGAAGCCCTTGGCGCGGAGATCGGCAATTTCGCGCAGAATGCTTTCGACGGGACGGCTGCGTTCGCGACCGCGAGTGTAGGGGACGATGCAGTACGAGCAGAAGTTGTTGCATCCGCGCATGATGCTCACAAATCCGCTCACACGCGCGGCGCCGAGACGGCGCGGCACCACGTCGCGATACGTCTCGGTGGTGCTCAGCTCCACGTTGATTGCTTTGTGGCCCATCTGCGCCGATGTGAACAGCGAGGGCAGGTCGAGGTAGGCATCCGGACCGGCTACGATGTCGACGCCGTGGTCGTCGAGCAGCGATTGCTGTGCACGCTCGGCCATACAGCCGATGACGCCGATTACCAACCGCGGCGCACCGTGCGGGCGGTGACGACGCAGCGAGTTGAGGAATTGCAGGCGCGACACAATTTTCTGCTCCGCGTTGTCGCGGATAGAGCAAGTGTTGAGCAGCACGGCATCGGCCTCTTCAACTTTCTCTACAAGGTCATATCCGGCCATACCGAGAATGGATGCGACGACTTCGGAGTCGGCTACATTCATCTGACAGCCATATGTTTCGATATATAATTTGGAATTGGGCGTGGAGTTTTCTGACATTCTGAGTGGAAAAATTTGTGACTATGCACAAGAATAACTAATTTTGTGCAAAGTTACAAAAAAAGAATGGACGATTCGGGCGATTTCATCAAAATATTAGTGGCCGGGCTGATTGCCTTTGTCGGGCCTCTTCTTGATGCACGATATAAGGCTTATAAGCGTCGTCGCAAGCAGCTCCGTGCTTCGCTCGCCGAGTCCAAGCAACGGCCGCAACAAACGGCATCGGTGACATCAGCCCCGACGGCTGAGCAGCCGGCGTACACATTCGCTCCCGATGATGAAGGGCAATGTGCGTTGGACGACGATGTCGAGCACCTTGAGACGGAGCGCATCATCGCTCAAGCCGAAGCCGACAAGCGAGCCGTGGCGGCAGTAAAGCCTTCGCAAGCTGCCCGAGTCCGTTCACAGCGTCGCGAACAGTTGCGTAAAGCCCTGAAGTGGCATTTTGTACTCGAACCTAAATTCTAACTAACCAAGCAGAACTAATAAACTAAATTTGCAATGGCCTATAATTATATCACGGCTCAGGAAGCCGCAGAGATGATTAAAAACGGCGATACCCTCGGCCTGTCGGGATTCACCGCTCCGGGAGCGCCCAAGTTCATAACCGAAGCATTGGCTGCAAAAGCCGAAAAAGAACACGCCGAAGGGCGTCCTTTCAAAGTAAATATTCTCACCGGCGCATCGACATCCGACCACGTCGACGGCGTGCTGTCGCGTGCCAACGCCATCAACCTCCGCGCACCGTATCAGAACGTGCCCGACCTGCGCAAGCGCATCAACTGCCACGATGTGCACTACTGCGACCGTCACCTTTCGGATATGGCTCAGGAAACTCGCTACGGCTTCTACGGTAAGATTGACTATGCCATCATAGAAGCCTCACACATCACTCCCGACGGCGAGGTGATCCTCGGCTGCGGTCTCGGCAACATCCCCACCTACGCCAAGATGGCCGACAAGATTTTTGTCGAGCTCAACGAACGCCTGCCTCAGTCGCTCCACGGCATGCACGACGTGTACCTGCCGCTCGATCCTCCTTATCGCCGCGAAATCGGCATCTATAAGCCGAGCGATCGCATCGGCTCTCCGATTCTGAAAATAGATCCGTCGAAGGTCATCGGTATCGTCCGCACCAACTCGCTCGACGGCGTGAAGTCGTTCACCGAGCCGGATGAAATCTCCAAGCAGATCGGCTCCAATGTCGTAAGTTTCCTCATCAGCGAATACAAGGCCGGTCGTATTCCCAAGGAATTCCTGCCCCTGCAGTCGGGTGTGGGCAATGTGGCCAATGCCGTGCTTTACGACCTCGGCGAAAGCACCATCCTGCCTACATTCCAGATGTACACCGAAGTCATTCAGGACGCCGTTCTCGAACTGATGAAGAAGGGCAAGTGTACATTTGCATCGACTTGCTCGATGACATTCAGCGACAAGGTCGAAGAAGAACTCTTCTGCAATATGGACTTCTTCCACGACAAGATTCTGATGCGCCCGGCCGAAATATCCAACAACCCCGAAGTAATCCGTCGACTCGGTGTCATCGCTATGAACACCGCTCTCGAAGCCGACATCTTCGGCGGCGTCAACTCCACTCACGTGCTCGGCACCAAGATGATGAACGGTATCGGAGGCTCGGGCGACTTCACTCGTAACGCTTACATCTCCATCTTCAGTTGCCCGTCGGTGACCAAGGGCGGCCTCATCAGCAACATCGTGCCGATGGTTGCGCACGCCGACCACTCGGAGCACTCGGTCGATGTCATCGTCACCGACCAAGGCATTGCCGACCTGCGTCACCTCGACCCGGTGGATCGCGCCTACGCCATCATCAACAACTGCGCACACCCCGACTATCGTCCGCTGCTGCTCGACTACCTCAAGATGGGCAAGGGTGGCCAGACACCTCACTCGCTCCACGCAGCATTCGCATTCCACAACGCCTTCAACGAGACGGGCGATATGCGCAATGCCGACTTCTCCAAGAAGTGATCTACGCGTCAATCCTCTAACAATACGATATGAAGAAAACATTTTTAGCGGCAGCCCTCGCCGCATCGGCACTTACTGCATCGGCAGGCGCATATAAAGTCAACGTTCCCGTAGCCAAGGACGACTACGACGGCGCTATGGCCTACATAGTCAACCTCGACAACAGCGAGAAGGTCGATTCCACTCTCGTTGCCGACGGCGCTGCCGTATTCCAAGGCTCGGTCGACAAGCCTATTGTGGCTCGCATCATCGTCGACGGCGACCGCTATGCTCAGTTCTTCCTCGAAGAAGGCGACATTGCTTTCAACGACGAACTTGACGCCTCGGGCACTCCGCTCAACGACAAGTTCAACGAACTTTCAGCCGGTCTCAATGAACTCGTGCAGCAGTTCTACGCCGCACAGACCAACGAGGAGAAAGAAGCCGTTTACAGCCGCTATGAAGAACTCGCTCACAAGCTTATGCTCGAAAATATCGACAATCCCATCGGTTATTGGTTCTTCATCGACCAGGCAAGCGGCATGGAGCCTGACGAACTCAATGCCTTCCTCGGGGAACACCCCGCATTGACAGAGTACACTCGCGTTCAACGCCTTATCACGCTCAACAAGAATAAGGCCGCCACGGGCGTAGGCAGCAAGTATGTCGACTTCGACATCCGCGGCACCAAACTCAGCGACTACGTGGGCAAGGACGGCAAGTATCTGCTTGTCGACTTCTGGGCATCGTGGTGCGGCCCCTGTAAGCGTCAGATTCCCGTAATCCGTGCGCTCTACGACCGTTACAAGGACACGAAACTCAATGTACTCGGCGTAGCCGTGTGGGATGAAGCCGACGATACTCGCCGCGCCATCACCGAGCACGGTGTCGTGTGGGATTGCATCATTGATGCAGGCTCGGTACCCACCGACCTCTACGGCATCTCGGGCATTCCGTGCATCATGCTCATCGCCCCTGACGGTACCATCCTGAGTCGCGACCTCCAAGGTGACGAACTCACCGCCGACGTCGATCGCATCCTTGCGGAGTAAAACAAAATAGCCTCCCATAAACAGATACTGCGCTGCAATCATTATTGCGGCGCAGTATCTGTTTACTGGGAGTGTTTGCAACCCTCGCCACATAGTTGTAGCAATGTTTACAAGTACTTGTAAATAATGCTTTTACGGATATGTTTATATCGCGATATTAAGTAAATTTGCGCGTAAACATAAATACTACAACTATGGTTATAAAATTTGTGCCGTCGAGTTTTAAAGATGAATGGGACAAGGAAATAAGAAATTGGACCGCCAATCCGTATGTTTTGAAAGGACGTCGTATGGCGGCGTTTCAGGGACTGCCCGACCTGAGATATGAGTATATTCCGGAGCCGTATTACGGCGATCCTGACTCTTGCTCGGCCGTGGTGATAAACATCAATCCAGGGTGTAGCACACCGGTCGAATTCACGAAGTCAATCATAAATGTAAATATGCCGTGCACAATGATGTACGACTTCTGTCACGTGATCAACCGAGTGTATTCTCGCTTTCAGAAGAAGTACAATCCGTTCACATGCGACTACTCGATAGTGCCGGGCGTCGACTGGTGGCGCGACAACCGTGTCGGCTACATCGAGTGGCTCATAAAAGAAGTCGGTATGTTGAAGGATCAACCGATAGAGCGGATAGATCGGACACCATTTGCGTTGGAGCTGTGTCCGTTCCATTCGAAAAGTGCACTCAATTTTTCGTGGATGAAATATCAATCGACTATTTTGCGGAATGTGATAGAACCTGCGATATGCGGCATACACACGAGTATGTTGCCCTTTGGTCTCGGTTTTACAAAAGTTCTGTGTAATGTGTTGCTTGGCTGTGGATTCCAAATAATACGACAATGGCAGTCGGGCAATCGTACGGTCGTCTATATGGCGTTGACCGATGCTGATAGCGACATAACTATCAACGGCGTTAATATCAGTGGCATTAAAGTACCTGCACCGGCCGGTTGTAAGTTCGGTAAAATCAGTCGATACGGATTCTTGATCACATGGCAGCAGGGGAGTATGATTAAATTCACAGAAAATGTGATGAAGCGCGACAGAGTATTTGACGAATCAATCTTGCGCGACTTGCATACGCTTGGAGTATTTTAGAGTAAAACGACGATATGAAACAGCGATTAATTGTGTGCATAGCGGTCGTTATGCTGTCGCTGATGCACGGTGTGTGCACTTATGCTGCTATCGTAGATAGTGGCAAGTGCGGTGATAATGTCACATGGGAGCTTGACGATAACGGTCTCTTGACTATCTCCGGAACAGGGGATATGTATGATTATAATAATTTCGTCCCTAATAATCGCGTCCCTTGGTATGAAAAAAGAGACAATATTGATGTAGTTTCAATTTCAGAAGGTGTATCAGGAATTGGTAGCTGTGCATTCGATGGATGTAAATTTTTGACAAGTATCTTTATCCCAAGTTCAGTTACATCGATTGGATATTGGGCATTCGACGGTTGCCGCAGTTTGCTGAGTGTGGATATCCCGAACTCAGTGACAGAGATTGGGCGCTGGGCATTCGTTTTTTGCAGTAGTTTGACGAGCGTGGATATTCCGAGTTCAGTTACGGAGATTGGGGACGGTATATTCGAATTTTGCAGTGGTTTGACGAGTGTGGATATCCCGAGCTCAGTAACGATGATTGGGGAAGATGCCTTTTCAAATTGCAGCAGTTTGGTGAGTGTGGATATTCCTAACTCAGTAACATCGATTGGCTCCGGTGCATTCTTCCGTTGCAGTAGTTTGGTGAGTGTGGATATTCCTAACTCAGTGACAGGGGTTGGGAACGGTGCATTCAAAGGTTGCTACAATTTGGCAAGTGTCAATATTCCGAATTCAGTAACGACGATTGGAAACGATGTATTCTCCGATTGCAGTAGTTTGACGAGTGTGGATATTCCGAATTCGGTGACAACGATTGGGAACGGTGCATTCTACTTTTGCAGCAGTTTGACGAGTGTGGTTATCCCGAACTCGGTGACAACGATTGGAGACAGCGCATTCTACTTTTGCAGCAGTTTGACGAGTGTGGTTATCCCAAATTCTGTGACAGAGATTGGAAACAATGCTTTCATTTTTTGTGAAAGGTTGGATGAAATTCAAGTAGCTGAAGATAATAAGATTTATGATTCTCGTGATGAATGTAATGCTATCATTAAAACCGCGACGAATGAGCTGATAACGGGGTGTAAAAATACAGTAATTCCGAATTCAGTGACGGAAATTGGACCCGGTGCATTCTTAGGTTGCAACAATTTGACGAATATGGTTATCCCGAACTCTGTTATGACGATTGGGGAATGTGCATTTTCCAATTGTAGCAGTTTACTGAGTGTGGTTATCCCGAACTCGGTGACAACGATTGGATACAGAGCATTCTACCTTTGCAGCAGTTTGACGAGTGTGGTTATTCCGAATTCAGTGACAGAGATTGGATGGGACGTATTCTCGAATTGCAGTAGTTTAAAGAATGTGATAATTCCGAACTCAGTTACGATGATTGAGATCGAGGCATTCAGGTGTTGCAGTAGTTTAAAGAATGTGATAATTCCGAACTCAGTTACGACGATTGAGACCATGGCATTCGGCGGTTGCAGCAGCCTTGCAGAAATCAAATGCGAGGCAGTTGAGCCTCCGAGTTGCGGTTGGTATGCATTCAGTGATGTTAATACAACTGATTGTAAACTGTATGTTCCCGAGGAATCGATTGAAAAGTACCGTGCGGCGGATCAGTGGAAAGACTTTGCCAATATTATAGGCTTGGCCGACGTTGATGACGTCGCGAACGATAGTGAGGTGAGCATCAATGTCACGGGCGATACGCTCGTGGTGGAAGGCGCGGATGCCGGAGAGATGCTCGAAGTGTACAATGCGGCGGGCGCGGCAGTTTATCGCGGCCCGGCTACATCAATCTCCCTCCCCGGCACGGGAATCTATATCGTAAAAATCGCCGGCAAGGTTCTGAAACTCGCCGCGAATTAATCAAGAAATAGTATTGTTCAAAAAAATAGAAGCGTTCCCAACTTTGTGAAAGACAGAAGTTGGGGACGCTTTTATCCTTTAAATTATACGCGAGAGATAACTTTTTCTTAAAGAAAAGTTTGTATAATCAATGATTTTTCGTATCTTTGCAGCAACAGAATCCGCCACGCTTCCCATTT
>CALKKU010000085.1 GCA_937995285.1 uncultured Bacteroidales bacterium
TATCCGCCGGCCAATTTCTCATCAATGCGACGGCTCATTTCAGACTTATCGCCCATCCATATCAGCCCGTTGATTGGAATTCCGCAGAGACCTTTTTCAAAATCTGTTTGTACGTGCTCGCCTAATTGTTGTAAAGCACACTCAAAGCCGAATCGTATTGAACTGTACGGTGATTCCTCCAATGGATTACTGCATGCCTCTGAAAGACGTTGTTCATAATCCGGCAAGTCATCCGAACTCAGTCCTTTGAAAAGAGAGCATTCGCCTATCTCCGATTTTCCGGTGTCGCTATCGGTGATTTTTACGAAATAAGTATCTTTCACGGTCATAGCAGATCGTGAAGTGCGTGCCAAGAATTTAAAGTTCAGGCGATACGGTGCCCATTCGGCAATCAGGCTCATCCCGGAAACTGAGGAAATTTGTCAAAATCCGGATCGCGCTTTTCGAGAAATGCATTTTTGCCTTCCTGAGCTTCATCCATCAGATAATACATAAGTGTGGCGTCACCGGCAA
This sequence comes from uncultured Bacteroidales bacterium, assembly GCA_937995285.1. Classification (GTDB taxonomy): domain Bacteria; phylum Bacteroidota; class Bacteroidia; order Bacteroidales; family Muribaculaceae; genus CAG-873. The sequence continues at coordinate 514 of CALKKU010000085.1, forward strand.
ATTCCATTAATCCATGCTGCCCGTTGAGTTCGGCGTTGAGTGCACGCTTAATCATTCTGATAGCAAACGGACTGCGCCTCATTATAGTCTTGCACCAATCCACAACTTCATCTTCAAGTGAATCGAATGGAACGACTTTGTTGATCATTCCCATTTCAAGCGCCTCTTGCGCTGAGTACTGTCGGCACAAGAACCATATCTCACGGGCTTTCTTCTGTCCGACGCAGCGGGCAAGGTATGATGAACCGAATCCTGCATCGAAACTGCCTACCTTTGGACCTGTCTGTCCGAATATAGCATTTTCCGAAGCAATTGTTAAGTCACAGATTACTTGCAGTACGTTACCGCCACCTATAGCGTAGCCGTTGACCATAGCGATTACTGGCTTTGTCATCGATTGAATGGTCTTGTGGAGTTCAAGTACATTGAGGCGTGGAGTGCCGTCGGCATCGCGATAGCCGCCGCGATCCTTATAATTCTGGTCGCCGCCGGAGCAGAAGGCTTTGTCACCCACTCCGGTCAATACCACGACTCGCACTTCGGGGTGTTCGCGACAGTAATTGAACGCGTCGAGCATCTGTGCATTGGTCTGCGGGCGAAAGGCGTTGTATACTTTGGGACGGTTGATGGAGATTTTTGCAATACCTTCGAAAAATTCAAAGAGAATATCCGAGTATTCTTTTATTGTTGTCCAATTGCGTTGTGACATATATTATGGTGTTATTGTATTATTGTTGGTTTAAGAATTTGCTGATTACATCTGCGCTATACGAGCGTGGCGTCACGACTTCAAGAATTGCTGTTCCGAAAGTTTTACTCCAAGCATTCATTGCAACCTTCAGTTCGTCATATCCCGATGCTTTGAAGTATGGAATGTTGAATGCTACCGCAATTCCTTCCAACGGTAAATTTACAGGACCTGCAAAAAATGTTTCAAGTTCGGGAAGACTTCTTGTAGTCGGTATATAACGGAAGATTCCGCCACCTCCATTGTTTATGACAATCATTTTTAGGTTGGCCGGCAGAGGCTTGGTGGCAAGAGCGCCGATGTCGTATTGGAAACTCATATCGCCTGATATAAGGACTACATTCCTGTCGGAAGCCATAGCATATCCGATAGCGGTAGATGTACATCCGTCAATACCGCTTACACCTCTATTGCATTCAATCTGACCTAAGTGCCGGTAGTCCATCAGTTGTATATATCTTGCCGGTGTGCCATTGCTAACCTGAACACTCGTCCCCGACTTTATATTTTCAATAATGTAGTGCCATGCTTTGAAATCACACCACTCGCTTTCATCAGCTGTTGCCGTTGATGCGGCGAGACCGTCGAGAGAGCATTTCTTCCAAAATGCCTTATAATCCGAGATGCCTTTCGGTGAAGCCGGTAGTGAATTGAAAGTTTGTAGAAATGATGCTTCATCGGCGACCACTCGATGGGTCAAATGCCTGAAGCAGTCGACGGCGTGGTCGTGTAAGCCTACACTTATGTGTTTAATATCATTGGCTTGCCTTAACCATGCTTTGACTTTGCGTGAAACCAATGCGCCGCCGAGCGTGATTACTACCTCGGGTATATATTCCGGCTTTAGCTTGTTAAGTGCTTGACACATCGTGGCATCAATGTTGCCGATAAGATTATTTGCGCAACCGTGAATATTACTTTGGGCTTCATGGAGTACTACCACATTGCTTCGTTTTGCAACTTGCTCTATTTGATTACGCAGCGACAGATTGCTTGAGAATCCGACGACAAACATAATTCGCCGTGTCGAAAGAATGTCGGCAATGTCATCGGGAAGGTGGTCGATGTTTTCAGACGTAGTAGTTGTTCGGATAATACGCGGCAGCTCTTCTTCTGTAGCGTCGGTCATCAATCCAAGCGGATTGTCAAGTCTCACATTGACATGCACCGGCCCGGGGCATCCTGTTCCCAAGCATGACATAGCATCATTCAATGTTCTGTTGATATACCACATTCGAGTGGCATCGTCATTTTCAGTCGGTATGTCGAATGTGCCCTTTATAAAGTTGGCATAAATACCCGGTTGTCGTATAGTCTGGCTGTCGTCTTGATCAATCCATTCCGACGGTCGGTCTGCTGTGATTACAAGCAACGGTGTCTTGCGATAAAACGCTTCGGCAACTGCCGGTGCGTAGTTGAGCGGCGCCGTGCCCGATGTGCATATCAATGCGACAGGCCGATTGGAGGCATTGGCCATACCTAACGCAATAAATGCGGCAGAGCGTTCATCAATCACAACGTGCGTGCGCAGGCCTTCCTGTCGGTTGCATGCAATTATTAATGGCGTGTTGCGACTGCCGGGCGACAACACCACATCCGTGATATTGTGCTCTTTCAACATTTTCGCAATCATGCGACTGACTTTATTCGCCGTATCTACCATATGTTTATCCTTATTGATTAACAAAGATACAAAATTTTTTCGTTACTTTGCAAACCAATTCCATGAAGTGTCCAAAACTCATAATTGCTGCGGGCTTGTTTATTAACACCATACAAGTATCGGTAGCGGAGGGTGCTGATTCCATCAGCGCGAGCGATTCGTGCGCAGTATCGAAGAGTACGACGAAACATACGGGATTAATCTCAAGAATCCTGAATTATTTTGGCGATGCCAATAAATCAAAGCCTTCGGAGCATCTCGATTTCAGTTTTATCGGAGGCCCCCACTACTCCTCCGATTCAAAGTTGGGACTTGGTCTTATGGCAGCCGGTGTGTACACTCTCAATCCCGAAGATTCTTTGTTGCCGCCATCCAATATGTCATTGTTTTTGGATGCAACGACCGCTGCGCATTTTAGTTTGGGCGCTCGCGGTACACACATATCGCGTAATGATGTCGGACGACTTATTTATGACGTGGAATTTTCATCGATCAATACGAAATTCTGGGGCATAGGTTATGATCAGTGTAACGATGACAATAACGAGTCAGACTTTAAGTATTTTTCAATCGCATCATCGGTATCGTACGATTGGCATCTGACAGATCATCTATATCTCGGACCGTTGGCGACGGTTGACTATGTGGCTGCGCGAGATTTTGAAGACACGGGTGTGTGGGCTGGATTGCCGTCTCATTCATTTAATTACGGTGTCGGCCTGTCGCTGTTTTATGATTCGAGAGATAATACAACCGGCCCTACCCGAGGATGGTTTGTGCAGATGAATCAGCGATTTAGTCCTGCATGGCTTGGCAATAAATACGGATTCTCGTCAAATGAACTGACCGTGTCATACTACACGCACTTATGGCGTAGCTGTACGTTGGCTACGCGTCTGCATTCCAACCTTACGTGGGGTGATACTCCGTGGGGAGTTATGCCGTATATTGGCGGAAGTCATAATATGCGTGGATATTTCGAAGGACGTTACAGAGATAAATCTGAATTGGATTTGTGTGTGGAATTTCGCCAGCACTTGTTCAGCCGAAGCGGTATTGTCGTGTGGGGTGGTGCCGCCACATTGTTCCCAAGGATAAAAGATATAAGATTAAAAAAAATATTACCCAATTACGGCGTCGGCTACAGATGGGAATTTAAGAAGAACATCAATGTTAGATTGGATTTCGGTGTTGGCCGTGGTCAGACGGGTGTGATTTTCAATATCAATGAAGCCTTTTAGTTCCATCAATTTAGATAAGATATTTTCGGCTAACGTATTGATGTGGATTTTTCCATTCACATTGATCGTCCCCAATGTAATACTTGATATTACCGATTACAGTAATTGGTTGATTAAGGTAGTGAACATATTCTTGCCGTTAGGTATGTATATGATCGCTATAGGGGCGTCGAAAAATGTCGGCAGAACATTGCTGTATATGTTCCTGTTGATTTTTTATGCGGCGTTCCAAATAGTACTCCTTTATCTATACGGTGAATCTATCATAGCGATTGATATGTTCATCAATGTAGTGACGACCAATGTGAGCGAGGCTACCGAATTGTTGGGCAACCTTGCTTTGGCAATCATAACCGTCGTCGTACTGTATGTGCCACAAATAATATGGGCAATCTTGCTTATAGTTCGTAAAGAGTACGCTGAGACAGAGCAACGCTATAAGTGCGGGAAAGTAGGCATTGTGTTGGCATCTCTTGGTGTTATTTGCACCATAATTGCTTATGCCGCCGTACCGCGTTTCGATATTTGCCGAAGCGTTTTCCCGATCAATGTGATGTACAATACATACAAGGCAATTGATCGGACAATTGATACGCATCACTACTATGACACATCGGCTCAATTTGAATTTGATGCCACAACTTTGCGCCCTCAGAATCTGAAAGAGATATACGTCTTGGTGATAGGTGAAACCTCACGAGCCGACAACTGGCAACTTGCAGGATATGATCGCCCGACCAATCCGTTGCTGTCTGTTCGTGATTCCGTGATTTTTTATCCGAAAGCTCTTAGTCAAAGCAATACCACGCACAAGAGCGTGCCGCTGTTGTTGAGCGGCGTAGGTGCCGAGAATTTTGCCGATTCTATCTACACTACCAAGAGCTTAATCACGGCATTCAATCAAGTCGGCTATCGTACGGCGTTCTTATCGAATCAGGCTCGTAACCATTCGTTCATTGATTTCTTCGCTCGCGAGGCTCAAGTAGTGGATTTTCTTACGGATGACGGCAAGCATCACTATGACAAAGAATTGTTGAAGCCGTTTGTCGATTTTCTTGAGACATCTCCGAGCAACAAAATCTTTGTAGTTCTACATACTTATGGCAGTCATTTCAACTACAATGAACGCTATCCTGCCGACAAGTCATATTTCAAACCCGACAGAGCATCGGCTGCAAGTGCTGAAAACAGAGGTCAACTGCTCAATGCCTACGACAATACAATTCGATATACCGACGAGATGATCGACAGTGTGATTTCCGTGGTCAAAAGTTATAATTGCCCTGCCGCTGTGTTATATTTGTCCGATCATGGCGAAGATATATTTGATGATACACGTAATCGTTTCCTGCATGCTTCGCCGGTGCCTACGTATTATCAGATTCATGTCCCGGTATTGGTATGGATTTCAAAAAGTCTTGATGATATTTATCCTTCGCTTTATGATGCGGCATACGACCACAGGAACCTGAACGTTGCATCAAGCAGAATTGTGTTTGATACTATACTCGACCTGGCAGGAATTAAGACGAGAAAGACGGATTTATCTAAGTCGCTCGTCAATCGTGACTATAATGAAGGCCGCAGAATATACCTGAATGACTACAATGAGGCTGTGCCTCTTAAATATTCGGGATTGAGAAGTTTTGATATTGAACAAATTGATAAAAAAGGCATCTCGCTTGATTGAAAATTATCAAAAGTTTTCCATTTTAAAAGTGTAATTAATTAATATTTAGG
>CALKKU010000086.1 GCA_937995285.1 uncultured Bacteroidales bacterium
TCTACATTTGCCGCTGCGGCATCAAAGTGGAAAAGGTGATAGTACGATAACTCGGCTCGCCTGACAAATCCGAATATTCGATAAAGATAAATACATAAATCATACGTTAATTCTGCCGCAGACGCGAAAAATAAGCGTCTGCGGCAGATTATGTATATTATATTTTGCCGATTGCGGCTGAAAGGTGTTCTGAAAGTGACAAAACACCATTAGAGGGATCGCCAAAATATAGACAATAATAGTATTGAAGTCAACTGAAATTTTTAATTTTGCAATCTAATGTAATAGCGTAGAAATGATTTTTATATGGCTTGATGAAAGCGACCGTCATGGAGAATTTTATTCCAATTTTTATGGCGGCATCTTGGTTCACTCACGGCATTATCGTGAGGTGTTGGAGCGTATGCATTCAATTGTTAAAGAAGTCGGAATAAAGGATGAAATTAAGTGGCAGAAAGTCAATGAATACCATTATGAAAAGTATTTGCGATTGGTTGATGAATTATTCGATCTTGCCAAGGAGGATAAGTTAAAAATAAGAATTTTCTTCAGACATAATCAATATGCTCCTGCGCGTCTGACGGTCGAGGCGCGTAAAGCCGATTATCCGATGCTGTATTATCAATTTATCAAATATGCTTTTGGATTGCCATATGCAGGCGTCGGCGAATTAGATTCGCTTACGTTATACCTTGATGAGATTCCTCTGCGACAGAGTGAGCGAGACGATTTTATCTCGCACATACGAAGGCTTGGGAAAGATCCTGTATTAAAGAAAATGGGGCTGAAGATTGCTGATGACGGCATTGTAGAGGTTGATTCAAAACAGCATTTGCCTTTGCAATTTATGGATGCCATTCTTGGCGCAGTTTGTTTCAAACTCAATGAAAAGGATAAATTGAAATCGGAAGGCGAAAATAGAGTTGGCAGACGCACTCTTATGAAATTGAAGTTGTACAAGCATATTAGTGCGCGAATTAGAGAGATTTATCCGAATTTCAATATCGGGATTACGACACCGGTCCGTATTTCATCAGATAGTTGGACACAAGTTTACAGACATTGGAGTTTTATACCCAAATATCATACTCGCGATACAGCGCGAACAAAAAAATCAAAAAAACATCCCGCGTAACCTACACTTGTGAGCTACGCACTTTTCACGTAGCCGTTCAGTTACGAAGGATGCTTTTTCTACCGCAAAGATAATTCCTTTTTTGCTATATTCAAAATTTTAATACTTGTTTTGCAAAAAAATAAGATATATCAGTGCTGATAGAGATAGCGTTTGATTGAGCGCTTGGGGGTCTTTTCAAATTCTTCCTGGAAGAGTTTGATGTCTGAAATTTGGCTGTAGGCAGGCAGCTCGGTGTTGAGTTGCTTCACGTTCTGCTCCATCATTGATTGCAGGCTGTCGGTGTCGATGCCGGCTTTCTGCGCGGTGTCGTAGTCGGGGTGGATGAGAGCCACGAGTTTGCCGCCGCGCTCCACCACGAGCGATTCGCCCACATAGGGGAGGTTGTCGATTTTCTGCTCTATCTCTTCGGGGTAGATGTTCTGTCCCGACGGGCCGAGAATCATGCTCTTGTCGCGGCCGCGGATATATAGGTAGCCGTCGGCGTCCATTTGGCAGATGTCACCGGTGTTGAGCCAACCGTCGCGGAGAGCAGATTCGGTAGCTTCGGGATTCTTGTAATATCCCTGCATCACGTTGTCGCCGCGCACCCACAGTACGCCGGGTGTGTTTATCGGATCGGGCGAATCGATGCGAGCTTCCATACGGTCGACAATCTTGCCGCACGAGCCGGGTCGCTGTGCATCCCATGGTGCGTAGGAAATCAGCGGAGCGCATTCGGTCATGCCGTAGCCGACTGTGAACGGAAATTGTATGCGGCGCAGGAATTGTTCTACGTCGGCATTGAGCCCGGCACCGCCGATGATTAGTTCTTTGAGTTGGCCGCCGAAAGTCTCTTCGAGTTTGGCTTTGATCTTGCCGAGCAACTTGTCGTCGATAAATGGCATATGGAGCAGCAGCTTCATCAGAGGTTTGTCGAGAAGCGGGAAGACACGTGTCTTGATGATTTTCTCGATGATGAGCGGCACGGTGAGGATGAGCTTCGGATGAACGGAGGCGAACGCTTCCATAATGATGCGCGGCGAAGGCGTGCGGGTGAGGAATGTGAGGTGGCATCCCTGGCACAGCAGGTGCATCATCTCGAACGACATGCCGAACATATGAGCCATCGGCAGAATGCAGATGGCGCCGTCGCCGGGCTTGAAGAATTTGATGTTGTCGAGCGCGAAACGGATGTTCGACCAGATATTGCGGTACGACAGCATCACGCCTTTGGAAAAGCCCGTAGAGCCGGATGTGTAGTTGATGATGGCCAATCGGTCGGGGTCGGGAACATCGTAGACGACATCGGCGGCGGTGAAGCGCTCGGGATAGCGTTCGCCGAAGAGTTTGTTAAGATTTTTGCGGGCATTCTCAATCTGTGCCGAGCGCGAGAGCAGCAGCGAGTAGTCGTTGATTTGGAATGCTCCGCTGAGTGTCGGCAGTGCTTCGGGATCGAGATTGTCCCAAATAGTGGAATCGACAAACAGCAACTTCGAGTCGCTGTGGCTCACCAGGTGGTGGATGTTGTCGGCTTTGAATTCATGAAGGATGGGAACCACTACGGCTCCATAGGTGAATGCTCCGAGGAATGCGATGGCCCAGTGGGCGCTATTGCGGCCGCAAAGGGCTATTTTGTCGCCGGGCTGAAGTCCGGCGTTCTTGAAGAGCAGATGTAGTTTCGCAATCTTGCGAGCCACGTCGCGGTACTGGAAATTGGCGCCGTTGTAGTCGGAAAGTGCCTGATATTCCCAATGTTCGCGGATAGTACTCTGAATAAGAGTTGTTATAGATTCTTGATTTTCCATAAGGATTCTTTAGAATTATCGTTGCAAAACTACAAAATTTATTGTTAACAGCCTTGCCCGTAGCGTGAAAAGATGTATAAAGGGCTGTATCTATATAACAAAGAAGCCGCAACTATTGATTACGGCTTCTTCGTTATTTGTGATTATTATCGTGTGACAGGTCGATGTCGTACGATCATTAGTGCCGTTACGGCAGCTGTGACCACGGCGCCGAGAGTGTAGGCGAGCGGGTGGTTAGTCATACCGATGAACTGTCCTGAGATAAATACAAATGTCGATATGATATAGGTCATGGCTATCGCCGGGATGAGTGCAACCCAATAGTTGCTCTTGGTTCGGACGAGCCACACGTAGATAGCCCATAGGGTGACGACGGCCATTGCCTGATTGCTCCAGGCGAAGTAGCGCCAGATGACATCGAAATCGATTTGTGTGATGGTGTACCCGACAACGAACAGCGGGATGCAGACGATGAAGCGATTGAGCAGCGGACGCTGGTCGTAGCTGAACATATCGCTGATGATGAGGCGTGCTGAACGGAACGCCGTGTCACCAGATGTAATCGGCGCCACGACTACGCCAAGTATGGCAAGAACGCTGCCGATGCTGCCGAGCGTTGTGTGCGATATTTCGCCTACGGCCCACGCCGCGCTGCCGCTGTGGGCTGCCAGCGAATCGTTCAGCCCGGCGGCTCCGCCGAAAAATGCCATTGCTACGGCGGCCCAAATGAGGGCAATGATGCTTTCGGAAATCATCGCTCCGAAGAACACCGTGCGGCATTGGCTCTCATTGCCCACACAACGTGCCATGAGCGGCGACTGTGTGGCGTGGAAGCCCGAGATGGCGCCGCAGGCGATAGTGATACACAGCGTCGGGATAATCGGGAACGTGTCGGCCGAGGCGTGGAAGTTGTGCAGTGTGGTGAGTTCGGGAATCACATACGGCTGGAAGAACAGCACACCGAGCAGCCCGAGAGCCATAAAAATGAGCGCTGCGCCGAATATGGGATAGCACTTGCCGATCACCTTGTCGACAGGCAGGATTGTTGCCACGACGTAGTAGACCAGGATGACCCACACCCATACGGGAACGGATATTTCTGGTACGAGTGAGCCGAGCAGTTGTGCCGGACTGAGCATAAACACAGCTCCGACAAGCACAAGCAGCACCACGGCGAAGCAACGCATAAATCCGCGCATCGGTGTGCCGAGATATTGGCCCACGATTTCGGGCAGCGAGCGGCCGTCGGCACGGACGAGCATCATCCCCGACAGATAGTCGTGCATGGCTCCGAAGAATATGCCGCCGATGGTTATCCACAGAAACGCTACGGGGCCGAAACAGGCGCCGAGTATTGCGCCGAATATCGGACCGGTGCCGGCGATGTTGAGCAGTTGAATAAGGAATACGCGCCACAGCGGCATTTCAATGTAGTCCACGCCGTCGGCGAGGCGATGGCATGGTGTCACGTTGCTGTTGTCGGCGTGTGCGACGCGTTGGAGATATTTGCCGTAGGTGAAGTATGCCGCGATGAGCAGCGCAAGGCAGATTACAAAGGTGAGCATTCGTTTTTCAGGAGATTTAAAATAAAAGCCGGGGCGCAGTCCGCAAGGGACGCGCCCCGGCGCGAAAGGGTTTATGAATCGTGTTTATTCAAATTCAACGAGGAGGTCGTCAGTGCCGACTACCTGGTCGGGAGCGACAAAGATGCGCTTCACTGTACCGGCGATTTCGGAGTTGATGTCGTTCTCCATCTTCATGGCTTCGTATACCATGAGGACATCGCCCTTGGCAATCTTGTCGCCGGGCTTCACGCGGATTTCAACCACGCGGCCGCCCATAGGAGCCTTCACTGTCGGACCGGTTACGGGTTCGTCGGCAGCCTTTGCTTCAGTGGCGGCTTCAGCCTTGGGAGTGTTTGCAGCC
>CALKKU010000087.1 GCA_937995285.1 uncultured Bacteroidales bacterium
CAGACCTTAAAAATCAGAGGCTGCGCCGTAATACGTAATTACGACACAGCCCCTTTTTATAAGGCAGATGATTGAATATCAATACAGGAACGTCATACCGGCTGAGAGACCTTTGAAACTCGGACCGAAGTCGGTGTCGAGGATGTTCATCGGGCAATACTTCACGTACAGGCCTATGCCGTCGATGAAGTTGAACTGTGCCATCAGGTCGATGGTCGTCTTGTTTTGGCGGATGCCCTTGGTGAGGATTGATACCTTGTCGTCGCCGCGCTTGTACTGTGTCTTGAGGCTCGCGTAGGTGTTGAAGTTAACGACCGCGCCGAGCGAGAATTTGAAGCCTTTGCCAAGGCCTTGGGTGAAGGTTACAGGCATAGTGATGCTGAATACTTTCAGTCGCGAGAAGTCGGGCTTGCATCCTTCGGGATAATCGCCGAAACCGATGTTGCCCTCCTCGTCTTTTGTCCATATCTTTTTGTCGGCCAGGCGATAGTTTTTCCAGTCGAGACCGATACCGATGCCGAAGGCGGTGTTGTTGCGCCACGGTGTCCATTGCAAGCCGATGATTTCGTCCCAGAATATTTCGATTGATTCGGGCATCTTGCTTGACATAATGTCGGGCTTGTCGAGGGCGGTGACCATACCGATGCCGATGCCTCGGCTGGTGACTGAGAACAGAGGTTTCTTGCCCGAACCGGATTTGCCTTTGAGTTTGCCGCCGAAAGGCAGACCGATGCCCCAGTCGCTCGACTTGCCTTCGACTATGGTTTCATTGTCGGTGTCAGCCACTTCCTGCGAGTACGAGTAGTAGTATGAGGGGTTGCCGTCGCGGCCGAATACTTTGACTTCGACGTTGTTGCCGTTGCGGTTGATGAAAATCGAGTCGGGCTTCACGACCACTTGCGATACGCTGTTGTCGACAGCGGCAATCGAGTCGTCGACCGTGGTGTAGGTTATCACGGTGTCCTGTGCATTTGCCGAGGCGCAGAGCGCTGCGGCTGCGATGAGAGGTAGGAGAATCTTTTTCATATCGTTATGTTGTTATTTGCTTGTTGATTGTTATTTCTGAAGTACGTCGCGTTGTATCACATCGAGGCTGTCGCCGCTTTCGATGTACACGAGTACGGCTTTATCCCGGCCATTGTATTTGAATTGCTTGAAGATGATGTAGGCGAATTGTTTGTCGGCGAGGTCATAGCTAAGAATGGCGTAGGCAAGATGTCCGCCGCTGTTCTTGAGCATTTTGCTTGATGCCTTTTGAGCGTCGAGGCGCACGAGCTGCTCCATTTGCTTGATCGATGCCGCGTCGGTGGTCGATATTGACCTGTACGCGTCGAGACTTGTCATCTTCAGCATACTGCCGTCGAGTATCACCGACTCCACTTCGGGCTTTTGGCAGAACTCCGGCGTGAACAGCCGGGCGACGGCGCGTCCGCTCTGAGCAGAGGCCGACAGTACGACTGCCAAGCAAGCCAAGAGAATTAATAGATAGCGTTTCATATCGTTGTTCCTTTATAAATCCGAGCTGTCGAGCATCTCGGCCAATTGTGTGCTGACCGTGGAGGTTATGTTGTCGTCGACAGATACTTCGGCGAGGGTGGCACGCATCTTCGACATCACCACTTCACGATCGGTGCAGCGTTCGCCGTTGATGTAGGCCACGCAGTGCTCCGGCTCTGCAGCGGGCGGCATCGTCTTCATCATGCCGATACCGACACCGATTACGACAGCCACGCTTGCGGCTGCGGCGACTATCAGACGGCGCGAGCGACGGCGGCGCTTCATCGACTTGCCGGCCAGTCGGCTGCCGACCACGGCATATCCCATCACGGCGCGTACGTCGTCGAAGTCGTCTCCGGCCCGATCGGATGCCAGGAAGCGGCGCAGTGTCTTTTCTTCGGCCGGTGATGTCTCGGCCTCGAAGTAGCGTTCGGCTATCTCGTGCCAGTAGGCGTTGTCGGTTGCTCTGTTGTTATTGATACTCATTGCTGTTGTTGATTATAACATTCTCTGATTTTCTTGCGTGCTCGCGAGAGTTGCATTCTCACGGCCGGTACTTGCATATCGAGGCTCGCGGCTATTTCTTCAAAACTCATTTGCTCGAAGTCGTGCATCTGCACCACTTGCCGTTGCACGGGCGACAGACATCGGTCGATAGTGCGGCGCACGCGCTCGAAGCGCTCTTCCACAGTCTCGTCATCCGGATTGTCTGACACGTCGGCGTCTGTGGCGATTGCTTCGCACAGCTCGACAGTGGCGGCTCCGGCTTGTCGGCGACGATAGGCGTCGATGCCCATATTGCGAACGGTGGTTTTGGCAAGAGCCTCGGCTTGCGAAGTCGTGGCGATTGCATCGCGGCGGCTCCAGAGGCGGCAGAAGGTATCTTGCAGCGCATCCTCCGCTTCTTCCTCGCTCGGGAAGAAGCGCGACGCGAATTGCAGTATCTTGCCTCGCAGCCCTGCGAATACCGATGTCAGCGGCTCTTGTTCCATTGTCCTTTCTATGCTTTCATCAAACAAAACGCACCCCGCTGCGATTTGTAACACAAAAGTACAGAAAAATCATCTTGTACAAGTTGAATATTTTTTATAACTTGCGGTGTTATTTGAAATTTATAATTTCTACATATGAAAAAGATGATATTAATGGCTGTGGCGGCGGTGATTGCCGCTCCGGCTTTTGCTCAGGAAGAGGCTGCGACCGACACTCTCGGCTTCCAATTCAAGGACGTAATCACCGTGCCGGTGACATCGGTCAAGGACCAGAACAAATCGGGCACATGCTGGAGTTTCTCCGGATTGTCGTTTGTCGAAGATGAAATCCTGCGTGCTACGGGCGATACCGTCGATCTCTCGGAAATGTACGTGGTGCGCCACTGCTATCAGGACAAGGCCGAACGCTATGTGCGCATGTACGGCAAGTTCAACTTCGGCCCCGGCGGCTCGATTCTCGACATTCCGTACGTGGCATCGAACTACGGCCTTGTGCCCGAAGAAGCATATCCCGGACTTAACTACGGCGAGGACAAGCACAACCACGGCGAACTCGACGGCATTCTCGAAGGAATTGTCGAAACTGTGGTCAAGAATCCCAACAAGCGTGTGTCGACAGCATGGCCCAAGGCCGTGTCGGGCGTGCTCGACGCTTATCTCGGTGCAGAACCCACTACGTTCACCTACAAGGGTAAAACGTACACTCCGCAAAGCTTTGCCGCTTCGCTGCCTTACAACCCCGAAGATTATGTGGGCATTACATCGTTCACCCACCATCCGTTCTACACCGAGTTCATTCTCGAAATCCCCGACAACTGGCTGTGGGCAACATACCACAATGTGAAACTCGAAGAGATGAAGGCTATCGTCGACAATGCTCTCGAAAACGGCTACACCGTGGGCTGGGCCGCCGACGTGAGCGAGCAGGGCTTCAAGTGGAACGACGGTGTTGCGCTGATGCCTGCCGGCAAGGAAGAAGGCGATATGACAGGTACGGAACTCGCCCGTTGGGTGACCCTCTCCGACAAAGATCGCATTCAGGAACGCTACAACTTCACCGGTCCGGTGCCTGAAATTACCGTGACTCAGGAATCGCGCCAGGAAATGTTCGACAACCAGGAGACAACCGACGACCACGGTATGGTGATCATGGGTACGGCAGTCGACCGTCTCGGCAACCGCTATTACAAGGTGAAGAACTCTTGGGACACCAACAACAAATACGGTGGCTTTTTCTATGTGTCTGAGCCCTACTTCCTGGCCAAGACCATGGACATCTACGTCAACAAGAAAGCCGTGCCGGCCGACATCGCCCGCCGCATGGGTATCTCCAAGAAGTGAAGCTGATAGGTATTCTATCCGACACGCATTCGTGCTGGGACGACCGCTATGCAACTCACCTCGGCAAGTGTGACGAGATATGGCATGCAGGCGACATCGGTTGCCTCGATACATTGCAGCGCTTGCGCGCCATTGCTCCGGTGGTGCGTGCGGTGCGCGGCAACATCGACCACGGACCGATACTGCGCGAATGCCCCGAGGTGCTCGACTTTAGCGTTGAAGACGTCGGCGTGTGGATGACACACATCGGCGGCTATCCCGGGCACTATGCCGCCGGGGTGCGCCGTATGCTCATTGATGCCCGTCCCAAGATTATGGTCGCCGGGCACAGTCACATCCTCAAGGTGATGTACGACCCGGAGCTCAATCTCATACACATCAATCCGGGCGCGGCCGGCTATCAAGGTTGGCAGAAGCAACGGACGCTTGTGCGACTTGTTATTGACGGCAGCGATGTGCGCGATCTCGAAGTGATAGAACTTGGAAAACGTCAATCATGAAAAGTAAATTATTCATCCCCGTGGCCTTGGCGGCCGCAGTCAGCGTGGCGTTCGTTTCGTGCAAGACGACCGAGGCCAACTATCGTGCGGCTTACGAGCGTGCGATAGCCGGTCGCGATTCGGCGGCTACGGCATTCAATGAAACAATCTACGGAGCCGTGCGCAATGCCAACTCCCACGGTGTGGTCGTTGCCGGCGACACGGCCGAGATGCAGGTACAGCGTGTCATCGTCACCCAAGGGCAAGGCAATGCGGCAGACCTGCGGTCGTACAACATCGTTGTGGGGCAGTTCAAGCTGCTGTTCAATGCTTCGTCGATGCGTCAGCGCCTTGTCGATGCCGGCTATGCTTCGACAATGGTCGTAGAGACGGCCGAGCCGTATTACTACGTCGTTCTGTCGTCGCACGACGAAATCGGAGCGGCCATGAAAGCCTTACGCAGCATCCCGTCGGATTTTCCGATAGCGATGCGCGAGCCGTTGCCGTTCATCCTACATGTGCCGATGAGAGGCGTACAATAAACAAAAAAATCCGAGCCACGGCTCGGATTTTTTATGTTCACTTATCTTTATACCATTGGAATCGACGGCGCATTGTTGCGACGAGTGTCAATCAGGTACTGAATCATCGCGTCGTTCACACTCAAAATCTTTTCGAGCGTGGCAGCGTATGCATCGAAGTCGGTGACGGCGCGGCGTGCCACTCCGCTCTCCATAGCCGCACGGATGATGGCCGGGGCAACGGTGGTGAGCAGTCGGCGATCGAAGGGCTTGGGCAGGATGTATTCGCTGCCGAAGTGCAACTCGTCGTGACCATAGGCGCGTGCAAGCTCGGCAGGCACGGGCTGATGAGCCAATGCGGCGATAGCCTTTGCGGCGGCAATCTTCATCGGCTCGTTGATGGCAGATGCGCGGCAGTCGAGGGCTGCGCGAAATATGTAGGGGAAGCCGAGCACGTTGTTGATCTGGTTGGGATAGTCGGAGCGGCCGGTGGCGAACACCAAGTCGCGGCGAGCGCTGACGGCCTTTTCGTAGGCAATCTCGGGATTGGGATTGGCCAAGGCAAAGACGATGGGGCGTGGTGCCATTGTCTTGATCATATCGGAGGTGAGGATGTCGGCGACCGACAGACCGAGGAATACGTCGGCGCCGGCGAGGGCGTCGGCAAGCGTCTTTATGTCGGTGCGGTCGGTGGCAAAGTACTGCTTGTAGCGGTTGAGGTCGGTGCGTGCGGTGGATATGACACCCTTGGAGTCGCACATCACGATATTTTCTTTTTTCAAGCCCATCGAGCAGTAGAGGCGTGTACAGGCCATAGCAGCGGCACCTGCTCCGTTCACCACCAATCGTACATCTTCGATTCGCTTGCCTTGGATTTCAAGCGCGTTGAGCAATCCGGCGGCCGAGATGATAGCTGTGCCGTGTTGGTCGTCGTGCATTACCGGTATGGCGCATTCCGCTTTCAGGCGCTCTTCGATGTGGAAGCATTCGGGCGCTTTGATGTCTTCGAGGTTGATGCCGCCGAATGTCGGCGCGAGTGACTTGACAATCTGAACGAACTTTTCGGGATCTTGCTCATCGATTTCCACATCGAAAGCATCGAGGCCTGCGAATATCTTGAACAGTAGGGCCTTCCCTTCCATTACGGGCTTGGCGGCGCGGGCGCCGATGTTGCCGAGGCCGAGAACTGCCGTGCCGTTGGAAATTACGGCAACAAGGTTGCCACGGTCGGTGTAGTCGTAGGATGCCACGGGATCTTTCTGAATCTCAAGACACGGGAAAGCGACGCCGGGCGAGTAGGCGAGCGCCAAGTCGTCGGGAGTCATATAGGGCTTTGTCGGCACGACTTCTATCTTGCCGGGAAATGGTGATTTGTGGTAGTCGAGTGCAAGTTGTTTGAAATCCTTTTCCATATCAGTCGGTTATAAGTTAAGTCTTTATCTTTTAATAATCTCTGCATTGCAAAGTTAACAAAAAAGCGATTGCTCGTGTTCGGTATTTGGTATAATTAACCAAAATTTCACAACCGTGAATTTGAGAAAATATTTTGCAGTCGCGATAAATATGTGTAAATTTGCCGTGTAAAACTGCACATTAATTACATTAGTTACATTTTCTATGAAGAAATTCTACTCATTTTCTATCGCACTGGTGCTTGGCGCTACTGCTGCCGGCGCACACGATTTGGGCGCGGTGAAGCAGATGCTGTTCAACAGCCTGCCCAAGATGCCCGAACCGGCTGAAGTGAAAGTTGATGTCCCTGAAGTGACTCTCGACGCTGCAGCTACCGCCAAGTTGCAAGCGGCAGCCAAGGCCGATGCCATCGCTCACAACTGGAAAAGCATCGGACAATGCCAATTCACCGACGACATATCGACGGCATTCTTCACCTACAACCCGCAGACTTATATGGTTGAGGTTTGCGAGGATGTCGACAATCCGGGCTACTACTGCATCGTGGAACCTTTCGGCTCGGCTCATCCCTATTACACCTCGCTTCAGTCGTATCTGGTGAATGATGCTGATGCGCGCTATCTTGTAATTGATGCAACCGATCCTGATAATGTCATCGTGGAGAAGTCGGCAACCCGATTCGTTATCTCCGACTTAGGCACAGAGGAGTGGTCGGTAATGTCTTATTCCTATCTCGAAAAGGTAGGTATGGTGAGCGCCGGATTTGTATCGCGCTACGGCCTTGCCGGCACAATGGAAAATAATATCATCACGTTCCCGGCAAGTAAGTCGTTGTTCATCGCCACCGAATCGTCGTACGCTCAGGGTAAGGGTTACACGACCAACAACAATGGCAAGTTTGAACTTCGCCTGCCCGGAGCTGTTGATTATTCTCTCGATGTGATGGCCGGCTCGTGGTGTGGTAGCGATGACGATAAAGCCATCTTCACCGCTTGGGGCGGCACCGACATTGCATCAATTGTTGGTGGTGCTGTCACCGATCTCAGCAATGAATCTCAGTTGACCAATATCCTCACCAACGGCACGGCAATGACCTCCGGCCAAGGCTCATATATCAATCTCCCCACCGGACTCGCTCCAAATCAATACATCTACCTGGTGGCAGTCGGCCTTGATGCTCAGGGTGCCGTGAAGGCAGCCTCGGCTACCATAGTCTATGCTCCCGACCGTAGCACCGATTGGGTTACACTCGACGGCAAGGCTTCGTTCACCGACTATATGGTAAGTCACGCCTACGATCTTGCCGTGAAGGCGGTAGATGTTGAAGTGCAGGAGTCAACAACAAAGCCCGGCTACTTCCGCCTCGTGAATCCCTATCGCTACACTACGGCCAATACGCTTACATCTTCGGTCCACGGCAAGCACGATCACTACCTCTATCTCGACGCTTCAGATCCCGACTGCGTAGTACTTGAAGAAGGCCCCGTGGGCTTCATCACATCGACCGACGGCGACGTACGTCTTTCGTCGCGTGCATCGCGCCTTATCCAAGGCGGTGTCACCAAGGACGAAGTCAAGGCTCAAGGCTATGGCGGCGTGATGACCGACAATGTCATCACATTCCCCTTCAAGGCTTATATTTATGCCGGCTTCCTCGTCGAAGGCCCCGACTACTGGATGAATGTCAACTTCACTCAGAATGCTGCGGGCAACTATGGCGACGGCCGCACCAAGATCGACCTTTCCAAGGTGAAGGCTTCGGTTGAATCGCCTGTTGTCGACGCCGCTAATGCTCCCGTCGAATACTTCAACCTTCAGGGCGTGCGTATGCATGGTGATCTCACTCCGGGACTTTACATCCGTCGTCAGGGTACACAGACTTCAAAAGTAGTCGTTCGATAAATTTTTAATATCTTTCATAACGCAAAGAGCGAGGTCCCGTTTGGAGCCTCGCTCTTTATTCGTTTTAAACGCACGGAGCGCGTTTTTTTAGTATTCGTCCCAAGCTTTGATGTCGACGGTGGCCGGGTCGAGGGTGGTGAATGCCGTGATGAATGCCGAAGCAAGTCGCGCATTGGTGAGTAGCGGAATGTTGAGGTCGATGGCCGCACGGCGTATCTTATAGCCGTTGGTGAGTTCGGCGCTCGACAAGTCGCGCGGAATGTTCACGACCATATCCACCTCGCGCCCGTGGAGAATTTCGAGTGCCTGCGGATGGCAGTCGGGTTCCGACGGCTTGTAGACGAGGGTGGATTCCACGCCGTTGTCGGCCAGGAAGCGATGAGTGCCGTCGGTGGCGTAGATGCGCAGACTGTGCGATTGCAGGGCGCGTGCGGCATCGAGCATAGCGGCCTTGTGCTTGGCCGTACCCGACGAGAGCAGTACGCCCTTCGAGGGAATGCGCTGGCCTACCGAGAGCAGCGATTTCAGGATGGCTTCCGATGACATCTCGCCGAGGCAGCCCACTTCGCCGGTCGACGACATATCGACGCCGAGCACAGGGTCGGCACCTTGCAGACGCGAGAATGAGAACTGCGAGGCTTTGACACCTACATAGTCGAGGTCGAATGCGCTCTTGGCGGGCTTTTCGACCGGTATGCCGAGCATCACTCGTGTGGCAAGGTCGATGAAATTGAGCTTCAGAACCTTTGATACGAACGGAAATGAGCGTGATGCTCGCAGATTACATTCGATTACCTTAATGTCATTGTCCTTGGCGAGGAACTGTATGTTGAACGGGCCGGAGATATGCAGCGCGGCAGCAATCTGCGACGACACCTTTTTGATGCGGCGCATTGTCTCTACATAGAGTTTCTGCGGCGGGAACTGGATGGTGGCGTCGCCCGAGTGCACCCCGGCATATTCAATATGTTCGGAGATGGCGTAGGCTTTGATTTCGCCGTTCTGTGCCACGGCGTCCATTTCGATTTCCTTGGCGTCCTGGATGAACTCGGTGACAACGACGGGGTGCTGCTTCGACACATCGGCGGCCAGGCGCAGGAAGCGGACGAGGTCATCGGGGTTGGAGCAGACGTTCATTGCCGCGCCGGAAAGTACGTAGGAGGGACGTACCAACACGGGGAAACCTACTTCGTCGACAAACGAGTTGATGTCGTCGAGCGAGGTGAGTTCGCGCCAACGCGGCTGGTCGATGCCGAGGCGGTCGAGCATGGCCGAGAACTTGTGGCGGTCTTCGGCATTGTCGATGTCGGTGGCCGATGTGCCGAGGATGTTGACACCGACGCCGTCGAGGCGGGTGGCGAGGTTGTTGGGTATCTGGCCGCCCACCGACAGGATAGTGCCGTGGGGCTGTTCGAGGTCAATGATGTCCATGACGCGCTCAAAGGTGAGTTCGTCGAAGTAGAGGCGGTCGCAGGCGTCGTAGTCGGTCGACACGGTCTCGGGATTGTAGTTGATCATCACCGAACGCCAACCCTGTTTCTTGACGGTCATCAGAGCATTGACCGAACACCAGTCGAATTCGACAGATGAGCCGATGCGGTAGGCACCCGAGCCGAGTACAATCACCGAGCGGTGGTCGCCTGTGTAGGTGACATCGTTCTCAGTGCCGTTGTAGGTGAGGTAAAGGTAGTTGGTTGCGGCCGGGTATTCGGCGGCGAGGGTGTCGATTTGCTTCACTACCGGGATGATGCCGAGCGACTTGCGCTGCGCACGCACCGAGGCTACGCCGGCTTCGGCATCGGTCATGCCCTGCTTCAGCACCGAGCGGGCGATTTGGAAGTCGCTGAAGCCTTGCTGCTTGGCCAGGCGCATAAGGTCGGCCGGTATGTCGGCTACGGTGTTGAATGTTTCGAGCTCGGATGCCGTGGCGATGATGTTGTGCAGTTTGTAGAGGAACCAACGGTCGATTTTCGTCAACTCGTGGATGCGGTCGACGGTGTAGCCGTGTTTCATAGCGGTGGCTATGGCGAAGATGCGCTTGTCGGTCGGCTCGGAAAGCGAGCGATCGAGGTCGTCGGTGGCGAAGTCTTTGTTCTCGACAAAGCCGTGCATACCTTGTCCGATCATGCGCAGGCCTTTCTGGATGGCTTCCTCGAATGTGCGACCGATGGCCATCACTTCGCCGACAGATTTCATCGATGAACCGATTTCACGGTTGACGCCGTGAAACTTGCCGAGGTCCCATCGCGGTATTTTCACTACCACGTAGTCGAGTGCCGGCTCGAAGAATGCCGATGTGCAGCGCGTCACGGAGTTGCGCAGGTCGAACAGTCCGTAGCCCAAGCCGAGCTTGGCAGCTACGAATGCCAGCGGATAGCCTGTTGCCTTCGATGCCAAGGCCGACGAGCGGCTCAGACGGGCGTTGACTTCGATGACGCGGTAGTCCATCGATTCGGGGTCGTAGGCATACTGCACGTTGCATTCGCCCACGATGCCGATATGGCGGATGATTTTGATTGCTATGGAGCGGAGCTTGTGGTAGTCGTCGTTGCTCAGAGTCTGCGACGGAGCCACCACGATGCTCTCGCCGGTGTGGATGCCGAGCGGGTCGAAGTTCTCCATGTTGCAGACGGTGATGCAGTTGTCGAAGCGGTCGCGAACCACTTCGTATTCAACTTCCTTCCAGCCGCGGAGCGACTTCTCGATGAGCACTTGCGGCGAGAAGGTGAGAGCTTTCTCTACGAGCGCCGAGAGTTCGACGTCGTTGCCGCAGAAGCCGCTGCCGAGGCCGCCGAGGGCGTAGGCTGCGCGGACAATAACGGGGTAGCCGAGTTCGTTGGCCGTGGCGATGGCTGAGGGCACGTCGTTGCATGCGCGGCTCTTGATGGTCTTGACTCCGATTTGGTCGAGACGTTCCACGAAGAGTTCGCGGTCTTCGGTGTCGATGATGGCAGTCACGGGTGTGCCAAGTACTTTGACGCCGTAGCGTTCGAGAACACCGCTTCGGTAGAGCTCTACACCACAGTTGAGCGCTGTCTGTCCGCCGAATGCGAGCAGGATTCCGTCGGGGCGTTCGCGCTCGATGACGCGCTCCACGAATTGTGGGGTGACGGGCAGGAAGTATATCTTGTCGGCCATACCTTCCGAGGTCTGCACGGTGGCGATATTGGGGTTGATGAGTACCGTGGAAATGCCCTCTTCCTTCATGGCCTTGAGCGCCTGAGCACCCGAGTAGTCGAATTCGCCGGCCTCGCCGATTTTCAACGCACCGCTGCCGAGAAGCAGCACTTTCTTGATTGATTGATCTTTATTCATAGTGAGTGGTGGAAGGCTTAGAGTAGGTTGACAAATTCATCGAAAAGAAATTCGGTGTCGCGCGGACCGCTCGACGCTTCGGGGTGGAACTGTGCCGAGAAGTAGGGCAGGGAGCGGTGCCGTATACCCTCGTTGGTACCGTCGTTCATATTGATAAACAGCGGTTCCCAATCGGCGGGCAGGGTGTCGGAGTCGACGGCGAAGCCGTGGTTCTGCGAGGTGATGAAGCACGATGTGGTGCCGACGCGTTGTACGGGTTGGTTGTGGCTGCGGTGACCGTACTTCAGTTTGTATGTCTTGGCACCGGCGGCTTTGGCCAGGAGCTGGTTGCCCATGCAGATGCCGCAGATGGGCTTGCCTATGGTCAGTGCCTTGCGCAGATGATTCACGGTGGCTTCGGCGAAGTCGGGGTTGCCCGGGCCGTTGCTGATGAAGAGGCCGTCGTAGTCGAGCGTGGTGAAATCGTAGTTCCAGGGGACGCGAATCACGCGAACTCCGCGCTTTACCAGGCAGCGGATGATGTTGTGCTTGATGCCGCAGTCGACCAGCACCACGCGCTTGCCGTCCTCAGGTCCGTATTCATAGACTTTGTCGCACGAAGTCTTGGCGATGAGGTTCTCGGCATTTGGGTCGTAGAAGTCTATTTCGTCGTCGCGGTCAAATACAATTTTCCCCAACATCGAACCGCTATCGCGCAGGTGCTTGGTGAGCGCTCTTGTATCGATACCGTAGATGCCGGGGATTTTTTCTTGCTGAAGCCATTGGGCGAGAGTCCGGTCGGCGAGCCAATGGCTATGTTCCCACGCATAGTCTTGGGCAATGATGGCCCGACAGTGGATGCGTGAACTTTCAAAATGACAACTGAGGTCGGCGCTGCCGCCTTCGGGAGGAACGCCATAGTTGCCGAGCAGTGGAAATGTTGTGACGAGGATTTGACCCTCATAACTGGGGTCGGTGAGGCTTTCGGGATAACCGGTCATCGCGGTGTTGAACACCACTTCGCCGGCCGCAGCCTCTTCGTAGCCGAAGGAATGCCCTTCGAATCGTGTGCCATCTTCGAGAATAAGAGTGGCGCGTTTGGTCTGTCGCATGCGATTTGTTTTATCGTTAAGCGGCCTCCGTGACTGAAGACCATGCAAAGTTACGAAAAATCCGTTGATAAGCCAACACAATGTCGATAACTTGATATAATCTGTGGTGGACGCCATATATTATTAATGTGTATTCGCATGTTGATGTGTGTGAATCTTCCGGGAGCTTGGTTTTTTCATAACTTTTGAGAAAAAAAGATTGAAAAAGTTTGGTGGTATAAAAAAATGGTTATAACTTTGCATCCGCAAACGGGAACAAACGCGCTCCCGCAAGCAGCGAAAATTGAAGATGCCTCTTTAGCTCAGTTGGCCAGAGCACGTGATTTGTAATCTCGGGG
Organism: uncultured Bacteroidales bacterium; assembly: GCA_937995285.1. Taxonomy (GTDB): domain Bacteria; phylum Bacteroidota; class Bacteroidia; order Bacteroidales; family Muribaculaceae; genus CAG-873. The sequence continues at coordinate 12,890 of CALKKU010000087.1, forward strand.
TCGTTGGTTCGAATCCGACAAGAGGCTCAAATTGATTTAATACATTTCGATGTATAAGGGCGTATTCCAGAGTGGCCAAATGGGGCAGACTGTAAATCTGCTGGCTCAGCCTTCGGTGGTTCGAATCCATCTGCGCCCACAATCTTTCCGCGGAAGTAGCTCAGTTGATAGAGCATCAGCCTTCCAAGCTGAGGGTCGCGAGTTTGAGCCTCGTCTTCCGCTCAAACAAACATATTTGCCTATGTAGCTCAGGGGTAGAGCACTTCCTTGGTAAGGAAGAGGTCGCGGGTTCAAATCCCGCCATCGGCTCAAAGAAATTAAAAATTCTGTCAGCCCCGATAGCGTCTTGTCGTTACCGTGGCTCATTGTTAAGAATCAATCATTTAATATATTAAATAATAGCAAATTATGGCTAAAGAGAAATTCGAAAGAACCAAACCGCATGTTAACATCGGTACCATTGGTCACGTCGATCACGGTAAGACCACTCTGACCGCTGCGATTACTACCGTACTCGCTAAGAAAGGTCTCTCTGAAGTGAAGTCTTTCGACCAGATCGATAACGCTCCCGAAGAAAAGGAACGTGGTATTACAATCAACACCTCGCACGTAGAATACGAAACAGCCAATCGTCACTACGCTCACGTTGACTGCCCGGGCCACGCCGACTACGTTAAGAACATGGTAACAGGTGCTGCGCAGATGGACGGTGCTATCATCGTTGTTGCTGCAACCGACGGTCCCATGCCTCAGACTCGCGAACACATCCTGCTCGCTCGTCAGGTGAACGTTCCCCGTATCGTTGTATTCCTCAACAAGTGCGACATGGTCGACGACGAAGAAATGCTCGAACTCGTTGAAATGGAAATGCGCGAACTTCTCGATGCCTACGATTACGATGGCGACAACACTCCTATCATCCGTGGCTCTGCTCTTGGCGCCCTCAACGGCGAACCCCAGTGGGAAGACAAGGTTATGGAACTTATGAATGCTGTTGATACATGGATTCCCCTGCCTCCCCGCGACATCGATAAGCCCTTCCTTATGCCTGTTGAAGACGTGTTCTCAATCACAGGTCGTGGTACAGTTGCTACCGGCCGTATTGAAACAGGTGTCGTAAAGGTTGGCGACGAAGTACAGATCATGGGCCTCGGTGCAGACATGAAGTCGGTTGTTACCGGTGTTGAAATGTTCCGTAAGCTCCTCGATCAGGGTGAAGCCGGTGATAACGTAGGTCTTCTCCTCCGTGGTATCGACAAGAAGGATATCCGTCGCGGTATGGTAATTTGCCACCCGGGTCTTGTTAAGCCCCACGACGAATTCAAGGCTTCTGTCTATATCTTGAAGAAAGAAGAAGGTGGTCGTCACACTCCGTTCCACAACCACTATCGTCCTCAGTTCTACATCCGTACACTCGACGTTACCGGTGAAATCACTCTTCCCGACGGTGTAGAAATGGTAATGCCCGGTGACCACGTAGAAATCAAGGTTAAGCTCATCAACCCCGTAGCTTGCGACAAGGGTCTTCGCTTCGCTATCCGTGAAGGCGGCCGCACAGTAGGTTCGGGTCAGATCACCGAAATCATCGAGTAATACCCTTCATAAGGTAAACTCATAAAATACATAAGTCGGCGACCGATAAGGTCGTGATCAAGTCGGTCGCCGATTTTTATACACGGGAATAGCTCAGTTGGTAGAGCACTGGTCTCCAAAACCAGGTGTCGGGAGT
>CALKKU010000088.1 GCA_937995285.1 uncultured Bacteroidales bacterium
GAGACGCGAGAAGAGGTCGGGCGTAGCCGACAGTTCGAGGCCGTCGATGTCTTCGGCCGGTGCTGTAACGACGCCAAAGCGGTCGCCTATTGAGGCGAGCACGCGGTCGCCTTGCAGGCTGTCGGTCGACAGGCCGGGGAGTGTGACCCATCCGGCGGTGACGGCGGCAATCTCGTACCAGAATGCGGCAGCGCTCCAATCGGGTTCGCTTTCGATGTCGACCGGACGCAGCGGCGTGTTGGCCACGATGATGCTGTAGCCCTCGCGGTCGGTGTCGACACCACGGCGGCGCAGCATCTGCATTGTCATGGACAGGTAGGGCATGGAGGCGATTTCGCCGCCGAGGTCGATGGTGAGCGGCTGTGCCATAGTCGGTGCAACCATAGCCAAGGCCGAGGCGAATTGCGAGCTGGCGCTTGCGTCGAGCGACACGCGGCCTCCCGAGAGGCGTCGGCCACGGATGGCGAGGGGCAGATGCCCTTCGTGTTCGGTAAAAACTATGTCCGCACCGAGGGCGCGCAGGGCTTCGACGAGTGGCGCTATGGGGCGCGAGCAAAGTCGCTCGCTGCCCGTAAGCGTTACGTCGGCGCCTTCGGTGCAGGCATAGTAAGCGGTAAGAAATCGTGCGGCGGTGCCGCAGTCGGCCACATCGACGCGACCGGTCTTCACGGCCAAAGCGGCGGCGAGCACGCGGGTGTCGTCGCAGTCGGGCAGCCGGTCGGCTGCTGCGGTGGGGGCGCTCTCGGTCAGAGCGCCGAGTATCATTGCGCGCGCGGCGATGCTCTTGCTCAGCGGCAGGCGCGTCACCGTGGCGGTGAGAATTTCTTCGGGTGGAAATACGGCGTAGTTCATCAACTGAGCGATTCTACGGCCGTTTTGATATGTTCGAGGGCTTCGGTGAGGACGCTGCGCGGGGTGCCGACGTTGAGGCGGGCGAAGCCGCAGCCTTGGCAGCCGAACATCGAGCCGTCGTTGAGAGCCAGGTGGGCGCGTTCGAGCAGCATCTTCATCAGTTCGCATTGCGGCAGGTTGAGGCCGCGGAAGTCGAGCCACACCAGGAACGACGCCTCGGGGATGACGGCGCGGACACCGGGTACGTTCTTTTCAAGATAATCCGACACAAAGCGAATGTTGTCGGCCACATATTCGAGCATCTGATCGAGCCACTCCTCGCCATGGGTGTAGGCGGCTTCAGCACCGATGGTGGAAATCATCACCGGGTCGTTGAATTCGTTGACTTCCATCCACTTGTAGAAGCCTTGGCGTAGTTCGGGGTCTTTGACCACCATCCATGATGATACGAGCCCGGGGATGTTGAACGTCTTGGACGGAGCGCCGAGCATCACGCCGACGGCGCGGGCATCGTCCGATACCGACAGGAACGGAATGTGGCGACGACCGCCGAGCATCAAGTCGCCGTGAATCTCGTCGCTTACCACCACCACGCCGGCACGGCGGCAGATGCGTGCCACTTCGGCAAGCGTGGCTTCGTCCCACTGCAAACCGATAGGATTGTGGGGGTTGCAGAGAATCATCATTCGGGGATGTTCGCGCTCCACTACTTCGGCCAAGCCCTTGAGGTCCATGCGGTAGGTGTCGCCGTCGTGGATGAGCGGATTTTCAACCACGATACGTTCGTTGCCTTCGATGACCATTCGGAAGGGATGGTAAACCGGCGGTTGGATGACAATCTTATCGCCCTTCGATGTGAAGTAGTTGACGGCCAGTGCGATGCCCTTGACGACGCCGGGGATGAACGACAACTCTTCGCGGCTGATGTCGAAGCCGTGGCGACGACGCTGCCAGTCGATGATAGAGTTCCAATAACTGTCGGGCGCTGCCGAATAGCCGAGCACGGGGTGATCGAAGCGGCGACGCAGTGCGGCCGTGATGTCGGGGCACACGGCAAAGTCGAGGTCGGCGATCCATAGCGGTGTCACGTCGTGGCGGCCGAACATAGCGTCGAGGCCGTCGAGTTTCGTGGCGCAAGTGCCGTGTCGGTCGATTACCGTATCGAAGTCGTATTTTGTCATCATACTTAGATGTGGGGTTAATAACAATGCAAAAGTACTAATAATTTTGCAAACCGCCCCTCAAATAATGACAAACATTGCGCCCGATGCCGGTCAGGGGTGATTGTTACACGTGATCGTGATCGTGGTTATTTTGCCGGGTGCGATGATGTAGTCGGGGTTTGCACCCGAGCGGAGGGCTTCAACAAGGGAGTACACTTTATCGCCGTTTATCCTTATATATTCAACCGAAGAAAGATGTACATATTTATCGGAGCCCGAAACCGACGATATCTCGTCGGGGATTACCGCGGCTTGCCAAAATGTACCGTTGCTCGTTACATGTTTTTGGGTCTTAATATATCCCCAACTGCCAAAGGGTCGGACTTCAAATCCTCTGGCAGTGACTCTTATTCCGGCCGTTGTTTTGGAATCAAATTCCACGCTTTGAACTTCATCGGCATACGGACCTGTGAAGAATACGCGTAAGACACCCAAACCGTTCTTGAAGTTAAGATTGACACGTGTCTGACCTTTTGCCACGTATGCAGTGTCGGATATGAGTAGGTATTTTAACCCTTCACTTTGGTCTGAAATATCGATTTCGTTAGGATATGTCCATGCTACAAGTTTGTTGACCGGAATGTCACGGTAGACATATATGTCGTTGATGATGTCGATTGTCTTTTGCCCATGTTCATCTTTTGTCAACGCGAAATAACCTATGTCATTAGGATTGATTAGGACGATGCTTTGACCGTCATCGCTGAGTTCTCGTATGTGAAAATACTCCGTGCCGTTCCATTCCAATTCCGATGCTGTCAGATCATCGTTCTCTTTCACTCGTGATGCGGGTCGGCCGTTCCATGCGGTTTCCGTGTAGTTCTCGAACGATACATTGCCGATTTCCAACGCGTATTTTTGGCGCTTCGGAGCGGGTTCGTCCGACGACGAGCAAGATGCGGCTAAGGAGCATATCAGCGTTGTAGCCAATGAAAGTATTGTGAACCGTGTCGTATTCATCTGATTTTAAATCGTAAGTGAATAGTTTTTATCGTTGTTCCGCCAAGGAATTATGTCGGATGTGATGACGACATCGTCTTTGGCTTTTCCGTTGACGGCGATGTTGAATGTGTAGACATTGCCGCTCTTGAATTCAAAGGACGAGCCGCTCACAAAGTCGGACAGTGACAGATTGTAGGACAATTGGCTTCCTACTCGAATGTTGATGAAAATCGGGTCGGTGGCTTTCTGTTGAGTGACAATTATTGCCTCATACGAAAAAGCGGCCTGCTCCGTGCCGGTATCCCATTCAACTATGTTCGCTTTGTCGTACTGCCGTGTGGATACGGTGGTGGGGTTGTAGGATTTGATGCGGCTCAATGATATTCTGTTGCCGGTGCGGCTTACGTCGTACTCGGCGGTCAGATCAGTATTCGGCAGATAGACATCCCAACTGAATGGCAGTGTCCGGAGAAACGGGGTGTCGCGAATGTTGATGACAATCTTGACTTGTGTGTGATAGAAATTGAGCTTGCGACCGGCTTTAATGATGTCGTCGGAGTAGGCGAGCAACAGGTCGTTGTGATTGTCGGGCAGGTTGCTGCAATTCCATATCAAGGTGTCGCCCGACAGACGGTCGGTGTAAGGCACTCGCCCGATGATCTCAGGTCGCCCGCTCGATGATTTTATCATGATAGGGTTTTCCGATGTGAGGCGGGCGGTTGTTGTATACTGACCTTCTTCGGGTTCGATGTCATACTTCCATATTTTGCCGCCATATTGTATGGCTACGCTGTCATTGCGCAATGATTTCCACGGGTTTATAGCAGCGTCGGCTCGAGAGCCTGAAGAGCCCTCCACATCAATACCGAGCCCGTCGGCGATAAATTCGAGAGGCGTGTTGATGACGATGGCAGGTTCGACATCATCCGACGAACAAGCCGTGGCGAGTGCCGCCGGAATCAGGCAGCTGAGGATGGCGCAGATGTATGTCCTTATGTGTTTGTTCATATCGATTCGGTTGATGTGGGTTAAAACTCGGTGAAGTACTTATTTGGCGTCGATGTTGCCTCCGTCGGCTTCGATCCAGCCGTCGATCGATCCGCCTGCAGCGCCTTTGACGGGCAAGTGAAGGTCGGCGGTGACGGTAAGCGGGTTGACATCGTTGCCGAAGCCATTGGTCATATCGGAGATGTCGGCGGTGATGACGCGCGTTTCGCCGTTGCTGAATAGAATGTCTACCGTCAGTGTCATTCCGGCGTAGTCGGCGCTCGGGAGGGCGAACAGTCGGAAGGATGTCGACAACGTGTTGTCGGTTTGAATGAGAGGCTCGTCAGTCGTGCAAGTGCGGTCGGCCGGGTCGGCTGTATGCGCGATGTAGTCGACTGCGCCGTACACTCCGTCGATTGATGCTGTCGCCGCGACTATGCGCTCGTAGTCGCCTTCAACTACGTTGAGTACGAGATTGAGGCTGCGCATAAGTTGCACCATATTTATCGTCACTGCGGTTGTTGCCGAAGGCGATACGTGTATGGCTTCTGTGTAGTCGGACGAGAACATTACGCCGGGACGTGCCGTGAGCCCCGTGCCGTCGGCTTTGTCGACCGCGGCGCGATTGCCGCTCAACGTCACGCCGTCGGGCGTGTTGTACACGGCCAACCGGTAGATGCCGATGACGTTGTCGGGAAATGAGTGCCGGTCGCCGGTGACAACGGTTGTAAGGTCGGCGCCGGTGAAGTGCTCGTCGGTTGTGATGCACCGGAGGCGCATAGTGTATTCAGCGGGGACGGCGGCATCGGTCGAGATGTTGTCCCACCGTGTGGTCACGTCGATGTTGCCGCGGGCATCGTAGAGGGTGTCCTTGACGCATGAGGTCAGCGCGATTGCCGCAATACCTGCAAATATGCCGAGTTTGGAAGTATTCATGGTGTCGGTGTATTAAAATATGTTCCACACTAAGGTCACGCCCAGGTGCGTGGGCCCCCAATAATTTTTGTCGCCATGCTCGAGGCGCACGCGTGTGCCGTCGTACTTAAAGTACTTGTCATAGTCGGCGTGTAGCACTCCGATGCCTGCCGAAAGATCGATGGACAGGGCTTTGTTGAGCCGGAACAAGTATCCGCCTTTGATGCCTCCGCCTTTGACGGTGCCAAGGTGTCCGGTGACATTGAATTTGTAGTTGAAGTCGCCGTACTGACCGTACAGGCCGAGGTAGCAGCGGTTGTCCCGGCCGAAGTACATACGAACCTCGGGCTTTACTTCCCAAAGCGCGTATCGGCGGCCTTTGTCGTTCCACGACCAGGATGTCCACGTGCCGTGTGCAAGAACACTGACGCGTTGGCCGGCATGCCATTCAACGCCGATGTCGGGTGTCAGAGTGGCCCAGCGCAGCAGGTCGGCTCGCAAGGAGAATTGCGCGAACACCGGAGTTGCCGCCGCCGTCAGACAGAAAAACAATATGATGAGTGAGAGACGTTTGCTCATAAAATTTCTTGTGCTAATTGTTTGACACTAAATATCTTTTGTAACTGCCGTGGGTAAGGCCTGTCGTCAGAGATATGGAGAACTCTCGGCGTCCGTTGTCGTAACTTCCCGCGATAGTCGGTCGAGCTGTCCATGGATTCACCAGGTAGCGGTACGTACCATCGTTCATGCGTCTCGGCTTGGCAGAACTTGAGAATGTACAGACTGCTGCATTCGGCAGTTCAATGACGGCTAAAGCAGTGAAATGAGACATTGAGAATGACAGTCGGATGGTGTTGTCGGCGCCTTTGTCGGCTGTGCCTTCGGCAAGCATAAGGTCGCTCTTTGTGTAGTTGACATACGAACTTTGGTTTTCGAAAGTTTGCCACGACTCGATGAGGGGTAAGAAGAACTCTACAGCACCGAACCGAGCACTTTGGACTCTGTTACTTGCGCCAATCGACATGTATGGGTAGTAGAGGAAGTAGTACTCGTCGGCCAATCCGCCCGTAAGAGTGGCGCCGTTTTCCGGTTGCCATACGATATTGCCGGTAGCGGCGTCCTTTACTGCGGTCAGTTTTACGTTGGAATAAATAATCTCTTGACCGCGTACCACATAGAGGCCGCAGGCGTCACCTTCGGTGAATTCCGTGGTATAGCCACGCTCCACAGTGCGGGATGCCGGGCCGTCGGCAGCGTCGTAGCCACCGTCGGTGATGGAAATTGACAAGATGCGTCCCGAATCCGAATCGACCGGTGGCGCCGGTTCGTCGCTGCTGCACGAGGCAACGATAAGCATAAGGGCTATCGGAAGCAATGTTCGGTATGTATTGGAGTGTTTCATATTCACAATCGGTAATTAAAAAGCAAGTACGGGACGCACATTGTTTACGTCAATCTTGGCATACAAGGCAGATGTCACTTTGTACGAATCGATGAACCATTGGAGAACAAGTGAGGTGCTGTATTCCGAAGACGTCCACTGCCAGTCGGCGTAGAATAGATCTTTACTGTCGTCGGCGATAAGTGCCATCCATCCATTCAGGGTTGCGAGAACGTTGTCTCGCCCCCATAAAGAGAGACCAAGAGGCTCCGACGAGTTCTGTAAGTCGGAATTTGCCAATTCGGGAACTCCGCCTAAATTTAGCAGAATGTCCCACCATTGACCCGAGGCCGGAATATACCACCCGGTGGTATTACCGGGGGCTTTGTGTTCATTCTTTGAACCATTCCAGTCGGAGACTGCCTTGAAGGCCGGATAATTGTTGAAATTGCGGCGATTGCTGCGAATATGTTCGCCGTTGCCGTAGCCGCTTATGTCGTTGTAACTTTGTTTTCTTGTAAAGCATTTCACCAGTCCTTCGTCCGCTTTAGGACCCCAAGCTAATTCGGTAGGGATCTTTTTTACTGATAAAGCAAGCCCGTGCACTTTCCCGTTGCCCAGTTTCGACTTCTCGGCCGCGCCGATACGATTGAGATCGGTCTGGAAAACGATGCCGATAACCGTCCGGCTTTTGCCGTTCGCCGATTTGAGCACGGGTGCCGGCTTCGGATTTGCTATCTCCATTCTGCCGTCGGAATAGCGCTTGCGCAGGCCGCCGTCGCCCCATGTGCCGTCGGAGTAGAAGTAGTCGCCTATTTTGAGTTGGTCGGCCGTGTAATACGTCACTTCCACCGAGGAGATATTCTCCGTACCGTTGTCACCCCACGTGTTGCCGCTCACCGTCTGCACTTCTATTCCGTCGGCATTAACTGTGATGGCATAGGTGTACAGTTTGCCGCTTTTGAGATTGCCGGCGGCTTCCGTTGCCGGTACGTAGTTGAATGTACGGCCGCCAAGGCTTATGCGGATGAGCGGTCGGCCGGTCATATCCTGCGGCACTACGATTGCTTCGAATTTATTTGTCGAGGCGTCGTGGTAAGGATGTATCTCGCCGTCGGATTGGTCGGCCGAGCCTATCATGCCGCAACTGATGTATGCCGTGGCATCGCCGAGGACGGTGGCCGTCGCTGCGGCCACGTCCTCCGCTTTGAAGCCTTTGCCGGCTGCGAGTGTGAACTCGATTTTAGCCATCCGATGATTGAATTTGAGGACGGTTTGAGCGTCGTAACGGCTCACTGTCGAGGCATACAGCACATCGAATGCAGCATATCCGCTCCTTTGGTCGGAGATGTCGACGTAGGGTCCGTTGATGTCGGGATACCAAGCCGTGACGCGTGCTTCCGCGGTGCTTCGCCAATAAATGGCATTTTCGGCATTCGCGGGCGATGCATTGCCCGAGGCATCCATCACGTACTTTTTAGGGCCGAGCATGCCGTCCATAATTACTCCGATTTCTTCGCCGCCGCTCCATGTGTCCTTGCCGCCGGTGCGGCTTTGCGGCGCGGCCACTTCCGCAGCCAACTGCAACGGGTATCGGTTCTCTGGCAGACGCCCGGCATCGGCCGGCTCGTCGCTGCTGCAGGATGCGAGCAACCCGCAGGCAAGCGTGGCGATCGATAGTAGTTTATTCATATCATCATCCGTTATCGGTCACAAACTCTACATAATTGCGTCGCCCGAGTAGCTTCCGCCGTCGTTCCAGTCCTCAATGGTGCTGCCGCTGATGATCAACCCGGTTTTCTTCACCGTGATGGTGTAGGTGTAGGAATAGCCGGCTTCGAGGGCGGGCTTGATTACGTCGTTGTTGTAGTATGTCTGGTGCTCGCCGTCGTCTGGTGATACCGCAAATCGGAGGTTGTCGGCGAGTGTCTGCGGCAGCAGAATCATTGAAATGGTCATCACGCCTGTGGCTGCATCAAATTGTGCCACGCAGTTGTCGCGCAGCGACCAATCGCTCACGGCGCTGCCCGCGGCTGCGGCAATGCCTGTGGTGACGTCGAACGTGCCTTCGTGAATCAGTCCGCCCAATGTGTAGTCGGCATTTTCCAGTACGCCTGCATCGGCAAAGCCGTCGGTGTTTGAAACCTGTATGTTGAAGATAAGTCGCGCCATTCGGTGCTTGAACGAGCAGTCGCTGCCGCCTGCGGCGGTGTTGTCAGTGAAGCTTATGGTCGGGTTGTTCTTATTGGCCACGGCTCCGGAAGCATAGATATAGTCGATCTTCTCCTGATCGGTAGCGGTGGGCTGATTGCCGGTATTCACATCGATCTTTCCGTCGGTGCCGGGCAGTGTGGCGTCGTTGGTGCTTGCGGCGTAGGGCGCATAGGCGGCGAAGGTGAAGTCGAGGAAGGCGTCCTCAAAGAAGATGCCGCCACCGACAGTTATCGGGGTGAAGTCGGCAATGCCGCCGGTGCTCGTCGTTGCATAGCCCACGTTCTTGTACTTGTTGCCCATGGTGGTGGAAGTGCCTGCGGCGTCGACTGCCATCACGCCGATGCGGTCGGCATTCCATTTGTTGTCAACCGCGCGTGACTTCGGACCGCTCACGCCGGCTGTGATTCGAGCCGCTACCGGGCTTTGGGGTTCTTCGGCTTTTTCGGATGCACACGCTGTCATCAACGCTGCCGATGCAGCGAGAATAAAGAGTTTCGTGTTCGTTTTCATAGTGTCGCTTTGTTTATTTTGTGGTTGAAAATTTGAATTCAAGGTCGAAGTTCAGTGCACAAAATAAGCAAAGGATTTTCATATATCTCCGATTACCTACTGCAAAAATTGCCGCGATTGTCAGAATCGCACATCTTTGTGATTTATAGTATTTTACTTTTGCTGTTTAGACTATTTTTTGTTGTTTTGGCTATTCTTCTTTTCGCCACTTTGTGGGCGTGTTGCCGGTGTTTTCCTTGAACAATCGTATGAAATGGCTCGGGGACAGGAAGCCCGATCGCTCTGAAATGTCGGCGACCGTAAGCCGCGGGCAATCGGTGAGCAGGCGCTTGGCGTAGTCGATGCGAAGGCCGGTAATCCAGTCGCGGAACGACTGCTCGTAGGTCGATTTGATGTACTCCGACAGGTAGGTGCGGTTGGTGTGCAGCGTGTCGGCAAGTTCTTTTATGGTAAGCCCGGGGCGAACGTAGCCGTCGGCGTTGATCCACCCCGTGATACGCTTGGCTATTTCGGCGTGGTACGACGGTGTCATCGGCTCCGCTTCGGGGCTTTGCCGACGGTCTTCGTCGTCCGACGCTATCTCGCACTCAATGGCGCTTTCCACCTGCTCGTAGAACAGCAGATAACTCTGGTAGCAACAATATAGATAGATGTAGAACGGTACCGACGACAGTATCCAGATGTAGACATAGCGGTCGGGCAGGAATGTCAGCAGTCCGCATCCCACGCCGAATATTACCGCCCAGTAGGTGAAAATCGAGAGCCACTTGATGTATGCGCCGATGTCGTCGGCATGGGTATCGTTGAAAATCCGTATGGCCTTGCGGTAGGCTCGGAGGAGGCGTCGCGTCAGGAACAGGCCGTAGCCGATCAGCCATGCCGCCAGGGCAAGCAGAGCGATTGTCTGCAAAGTCCCGGCCGGCAACAGCAGCAGTACGCCGCACGATAACCCTGAAAATACCAGCCACATGCCGATATGTGCTCGCATCCGTCGCCGGGTGATGTAGAAGTGGTCGAGCAGAGTGGTGAGCGCCGAACTGAACAGCCAGTAGCACAGGAAGTATGTCGACAGATTCATCAGGATGGCGGCGCAGGCATTCTCGAAGCGTATTTCAAAAAAGAAATGCACTGAATAGTTGACCGCGAGCAGCAGTATGGCCGCGCCCATAATCCGCCGCGAGCGCAGATAATTTTCGAAAATCGCCTTCTCGGGCGTCTTGGCCAGCAAAAAATAAAAGCCGAAGAACAGCATCAGCGGCAGCGCGATGCAGAGCGAATAACTATATATGGTCGGATTCATCGAGGCATAGAGTTAAGTGAGATACAGAGAACAAAACACCGGGCCTTGCTAAGGCTCAGAGTTTATGCAAGGCAAAAGTACAAATAATTTCGCAAACGCCCTAATAAATCATAACCACTGTGTGGTTGCATACAGCGGTTTGTTTTCCATCCAATCTTGATTTTGATATGGGAGCATAGAGATGCGCAGGCCTTTGAGATCGGGATATTTGCCGATGAATGTACGCAGCGACTTTGATTGAACATTCACTTCAGCCTTTACTTCTATCGGGGTTATTGAGGAACCGTGTTGCACGATGAAATCGATTTCCACTCGTGAATCGTTGGTGCTATGATAGTACACGGGGAAACCGGACGGTATGAGTTGTGTAAGAACGAACAATTCCGTGAATGCTCCCTTATATTCTTTGAACATAGTATCTGCGACCAGAACACTTTCGGCCGGGGCGTCAACCATCGCGCCCATCAATCCCACGTCGAGAATGAAAAGTTTGAATGCCGTGAGTTCTTCATAAAATTTGAGAGGCATTGTCGGCGCTGAAACTCGAGTTATCTTATATATAAGTCCGGCATCTATAAGCCATTGTATAGCCATCTCAAATTCAGCGGCTCGTGCTCCGCTTTTCAGTGCGCCGAAAACAAATTTCTTATTCTCTTTAGCCAATTGTGCCGGAATAGTGTCCCATACAAGATTGATGCGCGGGACTTCACGATCGGGTGCGTGTTTTGAAAAGTCGCGGCGATAATCAAACAATATCTGTTTCTGAATACGTCGAACTTCAGCCAAATCGCGATTCTCGATAAATTCTCGTACTGCGGCAGGCATTCCTCCTACATAGAAGTATTGGCGCAGACAATCGATAAAGCGTGTCGACAGCGAGTCGATAATGGTAAAATCACCCGAGTTAAGTATTTCTACTAATGAATTTTCGCCAAGGGCCATCAGAAATTCATCAAAAGTCATCGGGTACATTTTCAGCATATCGACTTTGCCGACCGGAAATGATATGCCGCTGTGCAGGGAGATGCCGAGCAGAGATCCGGCCACGGCGACATGATATTCCGGTGCGTTCTCACAGAAATATTTAAGAGAATTAAGCACGACGGGATTTTCTTGAACTTCATCAAATATGATCAGAGTGTTGCCCGGTTCAATTTTTATGTGCAGAAGCGCCGACAGGGCGAGTATTATCCTATCGATATTGTAGTCTTGTGCAAAGATTTTATTCACAGCCTCGTTTTTATCACAATTGACGTATGCTGTGTTCGTATAGTGCATTTCTCCGAATTTTCGGAGAATATATGTCTTTCCGACCTGTCGTGCTCCATTGATTATAAGGGGCTTGCGGTTGGTACTCTGTTTCCATTTTTCGAGACTGTTGATGATGTTTCGCTTCATAGTTACATTTATTTGCACGACTTTATGCTGCAAAGTTACATTTTTTTGCACGATGTTTGGCACTTTTCTTACATTTATTTGCACGACTTTTGGGCTGAAGTCTACACTTTTTTGCACGAGGCAGGGTGAAATACAAAGCAGCGCGGGGCTGATTGGCTCCGCGCTGCTTTATTTTTAGCGTCGCTGACGTGCCTGAGGCACGTCCCTACACGTGAATGGCCATCCTACAGGTGGATGTTGTTCCGATTATTTGGGGTTGGCGACGTCGAGGATTTCGATTTCGAAGATGAGGGCTTGGTTGGGACCGATTACGCCCGGAACGCCTTTCACGCCATAGGCCAGTTCGGCAGGGATGTAGATTGTGGCCTTGCTGCCTTTGTGGAGGTTGGTGAGGGCTTCACCGAAGCCTTTGATGACTCCCTTGGGCGAGAATGATGCGGCTTCTTCGTGGTCGGCGCTGCTGTCGAACACTGTGCCGTCGATGAGTGTGCCTTTGTAGTTGAGGGTGACGGTGCTGTTTTCGGTGATTTCCGATGTGGCATCGCCTTCTTCGGCTACCTTGATACACACACCCGATTCGAGAACTTTCAGCGAGGCGTCGTTCTTCTTGAGGTTGGCGAGGAACGCACGGCCGGCGTTGAGGTTGGCGATGGCTTGGGGATCTTTGTTCTCTTCAGCTTCGCGCTTTGCTTCGGCGAGCTCTTCAAGCTGGTGGTTGAGGCCTTGGAACACTGCGGAGGTGTTGTAGAGGTCTTCCTGCGAGATGGTGTCGGCGGCAAATGCACGCGAGAAGTTGAGCAGGAGAGCCTTGCGATCGATCTTGACGCCTTGTTCTTCGAAGCGCTTGAGTTCCATAAGCATCTTCATGCCGACTTGCATACCCATCAGTTCGGCGTCGGAGCGTTCGGACGAGAATACGTTAGTGATGCCGCGGAGCATATCTTCTTTGTATTGCTGTGTGCGGTGTTCTTCGTCGAAGTTGAGATAGTCGCTGAGGACGTAGTTGCCGACCATTGTGCCGTAGACTTGCGAGATGCTGTCGGAGAGTTCGGCACTTACCCGGAATTGATCGTCTTCTTCCGACGACTGCTGCTTGGAGCATGATGCAGTGGCGAGCAGGGCAAGCACTGCGGCTCCCATTAATACTTTCTTCATTGTTGTATATGATTTATGTATTCTGCGATGTGTTATTTTCCTACAACTTCGAGGAGTGTCACGTCGAAGATGAGCGTCTGGTTGGGGCCGATGCCGGGAACACCCTGCGGGCCGTAGGCCAGGTTGGCGGGAATGTAAAGACGCCATTGCGAACCGGCTTTCATCATCTGGAGTGCTTCGACCCAGCCGGGAATTACCTGAGTGACGCCGAATGTGGCGGGTTCGCCGCGCTCCTCGCTGCTGTCGAACACTGTGCCGTCGATGAGCTTGCCGGTGTAGTGAACGACAACGTTGTCAGTGGCGGAGGGTTGTGCACCTTCGCCTTCGTGGAGCACTTCGTACTGGAGGCCGGTGGCGGTGGTCTTCACTTCGGCGCGTTTGCCGTTGGCTTCAAGGAAGTCGCGGCCGGCCTTGGCGTTGATTTCGGCGGCTTTCTGCGATTCTTCCTGCTGCTTGGCTTCGAGGGCGGTGAAGTATTGTTGGATTATGGCCTTGGCTTCGTCGTAGGTCATCTTGGGCTTGGCGCCGGCGAACACTACGGCTACGCCGTCGGCAAAGTCTTGGGCGTCGAGGCTTGTGATGCCCGAGGCGCGAAAGTTGTTGCCCATGCTCAGACCCAAAGCGTAGCTGAGGCGGTCTAATTCTTTTTCTTCCATATCTGTTGTTTATTAATTGTTTATCTTGTTATAAATCACGGCAAAGTTACTGCCTTGACGTCGAAATAGCCCGTAGTCGGGCGTTAATTTTTATGAATATTGTGCTTGATGAGGTCGTAGGCCAGCGGAATGAGCATTATCGGCGATGTGGCCGCGATGATTTTGATCATCGACATCAGCGGAATGGCTTCGACATTGAACATCTCGCCGCCGAGGTAGACGATGGCGAAGTGCCCGACGAAGATCACCGCCACGACGGCAAAGAACACCTTGGAGTTGGCGATGTCGTTGAATGCCGAGTGCCCCGACATAAATGCACGGGCGTTGAAGAGATTCCACACCTGCATGAAGACGAAGAATGTGAAGAACTCGGTGAGTTGCGCCGGATTCAATTCATTGGCATCGTCGTGCAGCATTCCGGCGAAGAAGTCGCTCGGGGAGAAGCCGCCGAAGAAGTCGGCATGGCCGCGCAGGTATTGCAGTATGCCCCACAGAATTACCGTGAACAGCAGGCCGATGCCCACGATGCGCCAAGTCATCGGGCGCGTAATGATGAAGTCGCTCGATTTGCGCGGTCGGCGGTTCATCACCTCGGTCGATGGCGGCAGCGATGCGAGCGCCAGGGCGGCAAATGTGTCCATGATGAGGTTGACCCACAGCATCTGCGTGACGGTCAGCGGCGTCTGCTGTCCGGTGAATGCGCCTATGGCCACGATGAGGCAGGCCACGATGTTGACCGTGAGTTGGAACAGCACGAAGCGCTGTATGTTGAGATAGAGCGAGCGTCCCCACATTACGGCCTTGGCTATCGAAGCGAAGCTGTTGTCCATAATGATTATGTCGCCGGCCTCCTTGGCCACGGATGTGCCGTCGCCCATGGCGAGGCCTACCTGTGCGGCATTGAGAGCCGGAGCGTCGTTGGTGCCGTCGCCGGTGACGGCCACCACCTCGCCGCGCTTCTGGAGCATGGCCACGAGGCGCGACTTGTCGGTGGGGCGGGCGCGCGACATCACCTTTATTTTGT
>CALKKU010000089.1 GCA_937995285.1 uncultured Bacteroidales bacterium
CCGCACATCCGACACACCCATCTGCGTCGACGCCAACCAGGGCTGGACCAATAAGAAGGAGGCCCTCGAAATGTGCAAATGGCTCGCCGACAAGGGCTGCCTGTTCGTGGAGCAGCCGATGCCCAAGGAAATGTTCAAGGAAACCGCCTGGCTGCGCGAGCGCTCGCCGCTGCCGCTGATAGCCGACGAATTCATGCAGCGCCTGCCCGACGTGCGCCGCGCCGCCGAAGCCTACGACGGCATCAACATCAAGCTGATGAAAAGCACCGGCATGCACGAAGCCTACCAGATGGCCACCCTCGCCCGCGCCCTGGGCATGAAGGTGATGCTCGGCTGTATGACCGAGACATCGTGCGCCGTCACCGCCGCCGCACAGCTCTCGCCGTTGGTCGACTGGGCCGACCTCGACGGCAACCTGCTCATCGCCAACGACCGCTTCGACGGCATCAAGATTGTCGACGGCAAGGTGACAATCCCCGACCGCCCCGGCATCGGCGTGGAACTTCTCTAAAAAATCGCAACCCGCCCGACGCACAAAAAAATCACATCAAATCGAGCGGCAAAGTTGCAAGATTTAAAATAATTGCGTAACTTTGCCCCTCGAAATTGTAAATAATAACAAAACATCATAAAGGCAATGAAAAGAACATTCCAACCCTCAAACCGCAAGCGTGTCAACAAGCACGGCTTCCGCGAACGCATGTCGACACCCGATGGCCGCAAGGTTCTCGCTCGTCGTCGCGCAAAAGGTCGCGCTCGCCTCACTGTGTCGGATTCTATCGCACACAAATAAGAAGCGTCGCACCGGCGTTTGCACGGCCGTACCTGCTCGGGTGCGGCCGTGCCGCGTTTAACACCTACAATTTTCAATCCCCGCAACAGCTCACGACAACGACAATATGGCTCCCGAGATATTTCACTACGACCGACCGTTCACGCTCGAAAGCGGCGAAGTGCTGCCGCAGCTCGACATCGCCTACCACACTTGGGGCGACGAATCGCTGCCCGTGGCATGGGTGTGCCACGCCCTGACGGCATCGTCCGACGTGGAGGACTGGTGGCCCGGAACGATCACCGACGACGGCTTTCTCAATCCCAAGCGCTACCGCGTGGTGTGCGCCAACATCCTCGGCTCGCACTACGGCACCACCGGGCCGCTGAGCGTCGATCCCGCCACCGGCCGTCCCTACTACGGCACATTCCCGGCATTCACCATCCGCGACATAGTAGAGACATTCCGCCTGCTGGCCGAGCACCTCGGCATAGGCGACATCGACCTGCTCGTGGGCAGTTCGGTCGGCGGATTTCAGGCGATAGAATGGGCAGTGCAGGAGCCGCACCGGTTCAAGTGCCTGGCCCTGATAGCCACCGCGCCCTACGCATCGCCGTGGGCCGTGGCGCTCGACGAAACCCAGCGCATGGCCATCCGTGCCGATGCCTCGTGGGGCGAACCTCGGGCCGATGCCGCAATGGCCGGAATGGCCGCGGCTCGTGCCATAGGGCTGCTGTCGTATCGCGGAGGCCGCGGCTACAACCTCACCCAGCAGGGGCGCAACACCGACGGCTCGCTCCGCGCCGTCACCTACCAGCGCCATCAGGGCGACAAGATCTGTCGCCGCTACAACGCCTACTCCTACGTGGCCATCCTCGACGCCTTCGACACCCACGACGTCGGCCGCGACCGAGGCGGATTGGAAAGCGCCCTGCGTCGCATCACGGCACGCACACTGCTCGTGGGCATCACCACCGACCTCATCTTTCCGCCCGAAGAAATACAGTCGTGGGGACGGATGATCGCCGGAGCCACCTACCGCGAAATCGATTCGCCGCTGGGCCACGACGGATTTCTCGTCGAAAAAGACGCCCTCAACCAATTGATAACCTCAAACCTCATCGACAAATGAACATAGGACTTTTCGGCCTCGGCACCGTCGGGCAGGGCGTGTACCAAGTGCTCGCCCGCACCAAGAACTGCCGCGCCCACATCAGCCGCATATGCGTGCGCAACCTCAACAAGCCACGCGCTATCGACATCGACAGCTCGCTGCTCACCGACAACCCCGACGACATACTCCTCGACCCGAAAATCGACCTCATCGTCGAAGTGATCGACAATGCCGAGGCGGCATTCAGCATAGTGTCGCGTGCGCTCGAAAAGGGCGTGTCCGTTGTGTCGGGCAACAAGGCCATGATAGCCCGCCACCTGCCCGAGCTGCTCGAAATACAGCGCCGCAGCGGCGCCGCCCTGCTCTACGACGCTTCGGCCTGCGGCTCGATTCCCGTCATCCGCAACCTTGAGGAATACTACGACAACGACCTGCTGCTCGAAGTGAAAGGCATCCTCAACGGCTCGTCGAACTACATACTGTCGCGCGTGTTCGACCACGGCGAGCGCTACGAGGACGCCCTGCGCCGCGCTCAGGAACTCGGATTTGCCGAGAGCGACCCGTCGTTCGACATCGAGGGCTACGATTCGCTGTTCAAGCTTGTCATCATCACCGTCCACGCCCTCGGCGCATTCGTGCCGGCCGACAGCGTGTTCACCTACGGCATATCGACCATCGCCGACGCCGACATACGCCTCGCCCGCGAGAAAGGCGTGAAGATAAAACTCGTGGCGCAGGTGATGAAAATCAGCGACAGCGAGTTCAGCATGTTCGTCACCCCCGAGTTCGTGCCGCCGTCGCGTTACATCTACTCCGTCGACGACGAATACAACGGCGTGGTGATTCGCGGCGAGTGCTACGACCGCCAGTTCATGTTCGGCAAGGGCGCCGGCTCTCTGCCCACGGCCTCGTCGATTCTGAGCGACATCACCGCACGCCTGCACAACTACCGCTACGAATACAAGAAGATGGCCTACCCCGACCGTCCGTCGTACACCACCGACGTGCCCCTGCGCGTCTACATCCGCTACATCGACACCGACATCCCCTCGCTCGTGCCCATGGCTCACATCCGCGAGCAGTATCGCAGCGACAGCCATTCCTACGTCATGGCCGACGTCAATCTGAGCGACCTCATCGCCGCCCGCAGCGCCCTGTCGGCGCCCGACGTGTTCCTCGCCGTAATCCCCGACGACGAGTTCCACCTCAAGCGCTAACAGTCAACAAATGAGGCTATTGCAAAATGACTATGTCATTAAATATTGACATAATACGTTGGGTGTAGCGGCATGCGTTTCGCATGCCCTTAATGAGCAATACGTTGTTTTATAATTAATTGCGCACTGAGCAATGGCGGGCGGGCCACAGGCTCGCCCCTACCTTTGCCGGCTTTTGCCGGCATTACGTTAATTT